>NZ_JARJHW010000205.1:0-12774 GCF_040560175.1 Streptomyces panacea | reverse complement strand
TGCCCTCCGGGTCCGTCATGGTCACCCATACGCCCTCGGGCACATTCGCCTCGTACAGGACCGTCGCGCCCAGCCCCTCCAGTCTGGCCACCTCCGCCGCGCGCCGTCCCTCCCGCGCGTGCACGTCGAGGTGGATGCGGTTCTTGCCGGCCTTCGTCTCCGGTACGCGCTGGAAGAGGATCCGCCGGCCGGTGCCCTCGCCCGTGTCCGGGTCGAAGGGGTCGTCCGGATGGCGGACGGCGGTGAGATCGAGCCAGGCCCGGCGGCCGTGCGAATCGACCGTCTGCTGGATCGGTACGGCTCCGATGCCCAGCAGCCGCTCGATCAGCGGGCTGTTGTCCTCGACCTCGTAACCCAGCGCCTCGGCCCAGAAGCCGGCCTGGCTGTGCGGATCGGTCGTATCGATGACGAGCTTCCAGTGCAAGGTCATGGCACCGTTCATAGGGCTTCCCTGACGGCTCGTACGACGAACACGCCGGGGAACGCCCGTCAGAGGGCTTCCGCCGCCTTCGCCGCACGCCGGTCGTACTCCTCGCGCGCCGCCGCGATCCGGTTCTGGTGCTCCTCGGTCCAGACCACCAGCGCGTTGATCGTCGTGTGCAGCGTCCGGCCCATCGGCGTCAGCTGGTACTCCACGCGCGGCGGTACGACCGGATGCACCGTGCGCTTCACGAGGCCGTCGCGCTCCAACTGCCGCAGCGTCACCGTCAGCATGCGCTGGCTGATGCCGTCGATTTCCCGGCGCAGCTCGGTGAAGCGCAGCGTGCCCATGTCGAGCAGGGCGATGACCAGCAACGACCACTTGTCGCCGATCCGGTCGAGGATCTGCCGTACCTCGCAGTCCTCGCGGGTGTCCCACTGGAAGGGGTCCGCTTCCCCGTAGTCGCAGCGCGAGGTGGCGGCGGATCCGACGGCGACGGCTGCGGCGGCGGCGGTCACGGTACCCGCCGGGTGCCTCGGTGACTTCGAAGTGCCTTCTTCCATGACATCTGATCGTGCCGCAGGATCGGGTTGGTTACAAGAGGGAACCGACCCTCGTACGGGTAACCGATCCCCTTCTTCCGCCGTGCGCTTCGAGGAGACAGTCATGCCGTCCGCCACCGCGGTTCCGAGACCGGTCCCAGCCCTGTCCGCACGGGCCTGGGCACTGCTGCTGGTCCTCTGCGGGACGATCTTCCTCGAAGGGATCGACGTCGCCATGCTCGCCGTCGCCATCCCCTCGATCCGGGCCGACCTCGACCTGTCGACCGGCACCGCCGCCTGGGTGATGAGCGCGTACATCCTCGGCTACGCCGGATTCACCCTGCTCGGCGGGCGCGCCGCCGACCTCCTCGGCCGGCGCCGGATGTTCCTGATCTGGCTGACGGTCTTCCTGCTCTTCTCCGGTCTCGGCGGCTTCGCGACCGAGGGCTGGATGCTGATCGTCGCCCGCTTCATCACCGGCGTATCGGCGGCCTTCATGACCCCGGCGGCGATGTCGATCATCACGACCTCCTACGAGGAGGGGCCGCAGCGCAACCGCGCGCTGCTCGTCTTCGCCGGCACGGCCGCCGGAGGCTTCTCGCTCGGCGTGGTCATCGGCGGTCTGCTGACGCAACTCGGCTGGCGCTGGGTGTTCTTCGCCCCCGTCCTGCTGGCGGGCGCGCTCCTGATCGCCGCCCTCCGGCTGCTGCCCCGCACCGGCGCCGCCGCCCAGGTGCCCGACAAGACGGCGCACGGCTTCGACCTGCCGGGAGCCGCTGCCGCGGCGGGGGCGATGATGCTGCTGGCCGCCGGGATCGTCCGGCTGGAGCACGGCGGTTCCGGCCGGCAGCTCACGGCGGGGGCGTTCGCCGCCGGACTGCTGCTGGTCTACGTCTTCGTCGCCGTCGAGCGCCGGTCGGCCGCCCCGCTGGTGCGGCTCGCGATCTTCCGCAGGGCGTCGATGGTCCGCGCGGACCTGGGCGCGCTGCTGTTCGTCGGCTCGTTCTTCGGCTTCCAGTTCATGGCGACGCTCTACCTCCAGGAGCTGCGCGGCTGGTCGTCGCTGGAGACCTCGCTCGCCCTGGTCCTGATGGGCCTCGACGCGATCCTGGCGCCGACCCTCACGCCCCGACTGGTCAACCGGTTCGGCAACACACGGGTGGTGCTGGGCGGTTTCGCGACGGCGATCGTGGCGTACGGGCTGTTCCTGCCGGTCGGCGGCGACTGGTCGTACGGGATGATGACCCCGACGCTGATCCTGACCGGCGTCGCGTTCGCGCTGGCGTACGGGCCGCTGTCCATCGCGGCGACGGACGGTGTCGCTCCGGAGGAGCAGGGACTGGCGAGCGGGCTGCTGCACACGTCGACGCAGTTCGGCTCCGCGATCGGCATCTCGGCGGTGACGGCCGTCTACGGCCTGGCGTCGACGACGGGCGCGGAGGGGGAGTTGGGCGCCTTCCGGGCGGCGCTGGTGGTGCCGGTGGTGATGGTGGTGCTGGGACTGGCGGTCACGGCGACGGGGCTACGGTTCCGCGAGCCTCGCGGTCCTCACTCGCCGGACGACGCGCCCGTCCCGGCCCGCCCGACGGCCTTGACCCCGTCCGGCGACTGAGCGGGCACGGCGGCCTGAGCTTCCGCGCCCGCCCGGCGCAGCGCCTCCGCCGTCGCCCTGTTGCGCCGGGCCGTCCGCAGCGCGTCCCACGTCAGGATCGTCAGCGCCGCCCACACCAGCGCGAAACCGGCCCACCGCTCGGCCGGCATCGCCTCGTGGAAGTACAGGATCCCGAGCAGGAACTGGAAGACCGGCGCCAGATACTGCAACAGCCCCAGCGTCGACAGCGGCACCCGTATCGCCGCCGCCCCGAAACAGACCAGCGGCACGGCGGTCACCACACCGGTGGCCGCCAGCAGCGCGGCGTGCCCCGCCCCCTCCGGACCGAACGTGGCGTGCCCGGAGGCCCCGAGCCAGATCAGATAGCCGAGCGCGGGCAGGAACAGGATCACGGTCTCGGCGGCCAGCGACTCCAGACCGCCGATGTTGACCTTCTTCTTCACCAGGCCGTACGTCGCGAACGAGAAGGCCAGCGTGAGCGAGATCCAGGGCGGCTGTCCGTAGCCGATCGCCAGCACCAGTACGGCAAGCAGGCCGACGGAGACCGCCGCCCACTGGGCGGGCCGCAGCCGCTCCTTGAGGAGCAGGACGCCCATGGCGATGGTGACGAGCGGGTTGATGAAGTAACCGAGGGACGCCTCCACGACATGGCCGGTGTTGACCGACCAGATGTACAGGCCCCAGTTGACGCTGATCACGGTGGCGGCGATCACCAGCAGGCCGAGCTTGCGGGGCTGGCCCAGCAACTCCCGTACCCACGCCCAGCGCCGCACCACGAGCAGCGCGATCACGACGACGGCCAGCGACCAGACCATCCGGTGGGCCAGGATCTCGACCGCGCCGGAGGGCTTCAGCAGGGGCCAGAAGAGCGGGACCAGACCCCACATGCCGTAGGCGCCGATCCCGTACAGCAACCCCGCCCGCTGCTCGCCGTCCGACTTCACTGGCCCTCCCGCTCCGACCGGCCTTCTGAACCGCGTACCTCAGTTCGACGAAGGTAGCGCCGGGCGGGCCGGACTGTCATGTCCGTATCGCCATACGGTCATGACAACCGGTTCCGCGCGGACCCGGCGGGAGAACGGCGAGGCCCGGATCTCGTGGAGGACGAGATCCGGGCCTCGGGACTACGGACGGGTCGGCGGTGTCAGCCGGCGACCGTCCATGTGTCGTTGCCGGCGAGCAACTGCGACAGGTCGCCCTTGCCGTACTGCTCGACGGCCGTGTCGAGCTGCTCGTTCATCAGCGTGTCGTAGACCGGCCGCTGGACGCTGCGCAGCACACCGATCGGCGTGTGGTGCAGCGTGTCCGGGTCGGCGAGCCGCGAGAGCGCGAACGCCGTGGTGGGGCTGGTGGCGTGGGCGTCGTGCACCAGGATCTGGTGCTCGTTGTCCGCCGTCACCGGTACGACGACGAGATCGCCGGTCGCCGGGTCCCGTACGACACCCTTGGCGTTGTCGACACCGAACCGGATCGGCTCGCCGTGCTCCAGGCGGATGACCGCCTCCTGCGCCCGCTCCTTGTCCTTCAGCGCCTCGAAGGCGCCGTCGTTGAAGATGTTGCAGTTCTGGTAGATCTCCACCAGCGCCGTGCCCGGGTGGTCGGCCGCCTGGCGCAGCACGCTCGTGAGGTGCTTGCGGTCGGAGTCGACGGTGCGGGCCACGAAGGACGCCTCCGCGCCGATCGCCAGCGACACCGGGTTGAAGGGCGCGTCCAGCGAGCCCATCGGCGTCGACTTGGTGATCTTGCCGACCTCGGAGGTCGGTGAGTACTGGCCCTTCGTCAGCCCGTAGATCCGGTTGTTGAACAGCAGGATCTTCAGGTTGACGTTGCGCCGCAGCGCGTGGATGAGGTGATTGCCGCCGATGGACAGCGCGTCGCCGTCACCGGTGACGACCCAGACGGAGAGATCGCGGCGCGAGGTCGCGAGCCCGGTCGCGATGGCCGGGGCACGTCCGTGGATGGAGTGCATGCCGTAGGTGTTCATGTAGTACGGGAAGCGGCTGGAGCAGCCGATCCCGGACACGAACACGATGTTCTCCTTGGCCAGCCCGAGGTCCGGCATGAAGCCCTGCACGGCGGCCAGCACGGCGTAGTCACCGCAGCCGGGGCACCAGCGGACCTCCTGGTCGGACTTGAAGTCCTTCATGGACTGCTTGGCCTCGGCCTTGGGGACGAGGGAAAGCAGCTCGTTGACCTCAGGCATCGATGGCCTCCTTGAGAGCCGTGGCGAGCTGTTCGGCCTTGAACGGCATGCCGTTGACCTGGTTGTAGGAGTGCGCGTCGATGAGGAACTTCGCCCGCAGGAGCGTGGCGAGCTGACCCAGGTTCATCTCCGGCACCACGACCTTGTCGTAACGCTTCAGCACCTCGCCCAGATTCCGCGGGAACGGGTTGATGTTCCGCAGATGTGCCTGCGCGATCGGCCGGCCGTCGGCGCGCAGCCGGCGGACGGCGGCGGTGATGGGCCCGTACGTGGAGCCCCAGCCGAGCACCAGCGTGCGCGCGCCGTCCGGGTCGTCCACGACGAGGTCCGGCACCTCGATGCCGTCGATCTTGGCCTGGCGGGTGCGGACCATGAAGTCGTGGTTCGCCGGGTCGTAGGAGATGTTGCCCGTGCCGTCCTGCTTCTCGATGCCGCCGATGCGGTGTTCGAGACCGGGCGTGCCGGGCACGGCCCACGGGCGGGCCAGGGTGCGCGGGTCACGCTTGTACGGCCAGAAGACGTCCGTGCCGTCGGCGAGCGTGTGGTTGGGTCCCGACGCGAACTGCACGCCCAGGTCCGGCAGTTCGTCCTGCTCGGGGATTCGCCAGGGCTCGGAGCCGTTGGCGAGGTAGCCGTCGGAGAGCAGGAAGACCGGCGTGCGGTACGTGATCGCGATCCGGGCGGCCTCGATGGCCGCGTCGAAGCAGTCAGCGGGGGTCTGCGGGGCGACGATCGGCACCGGCGCCTCGCCGTTGCGGCCGTACATCGCCTGGAGCAGGTCGGCCTGTTCGGTCTTGGTCGGCAGGCCCGTCGAGGGCCCGCCGCGCTGGATCGCCACCACCAGCAGGGGCAGCTCCAGCGACACCGCCAGGCCGATCGTCTCCGACTTCAGGGCCACACCGGGCCCGGACGTCGTCGTCACGGCGAGGGAGCCGCCGAAGGAGGCGCCGAGCGCCGCGCCGATGGCGGCGATCTCGTCCTCCGCCTGGAAGGTGCGGACGCCGAAGTTCTTGTGGCGCGACAGCTCGTGGAGGATGTCGGACGCCGGGGTGATCGGGTACGACCCGAGGTACAGCGGCAGATCCGCCTGGTGGGACGCGGCGATCAGGCCGTACGACAGCGCCAGGTTCCCGGAGATGTTGCGGTACGTGCCGGTCGGGAACGACTTGGTGGCGGGGGCGACTTCGTAGGAGACGGCGAAGTCCTCGGTCGTCTCGCCGAAGTTCCAGCCCGCCCGGAACGCCGCCACGTTGGCCTCGGCGATGTTCGGCTTCTTCGCGAACTTCGTCCGCAGGAACTGCTCCGTGCCCTCGGTCGGGCGGTGGTACATCCACGACAGGAGACCCAGCGCGAACATGTTCTTCGAACGCTCGGCCTCCTTGCGGGAGAGCCCGAACTCCTTCAGCGCCTCGATCGTCAGCGTCGTCAGGGGGACGGGGTGGAGCTGGTACGCCTCCAGTGACCCGTCCTCCAGCGGCGAGGTCAGATAGCCGACCTTCGCCATGGGGCGCTTGGTGAACTCGTCCGTGTTGACGATGATGTCGGCGCCGCGCGGCACGTCGGCGATGTTCGCCTTGAGCGCGGCCGGGTTCATCGCGACCAGCACGTTCGGCGCGTCACCGGGGGTGAGGATGTCGTGGTCGGCGAAGTGCAGCTGGAACGAGGAGACGCCCGGCAGCGTGCCCGCAGGTGCGCGGATCTCGGCGGGGAAGTTCGGCAGCGTCGACAGGTCGTTTCCGAACGACGCCGTCTCCGAGGTGAACCGGTCACCCGTCAGCTGCATGCCGTCGCCGGAGTCACCCGCGAAACGGATGATCACTCGGTCCAGACGGCGGACCTCCTTCGCGCCGACGACCGTACCGACCGCGTCGGAGGTGTCGGGCACGGTGCGCTGTTCGCCGACGACGGAGTCACTCGCGTCGTCAGCCTCGTCGGCCTGCTCGGCTGGGCTACTGACCTGGCTGGTCACTGAACTGGACCTCCCTCGAGGCGGCTGCTGGGGCTGACCGGCGCGACCGGCACACCCAGGGGCCACCCTACGTCGGTAAGGGTCGCCTTCCCTTGACCGCTCGCATGGTGGACGTCTTTTTGAGACGCTTTCTTGTGGCAATTTGCCATGTTTTCTCCGCCCCCGGGCGCTCTGTGTTCGTCCCCGTCTGTGCCGATTTGAACTCAGTCTTTTGGACTAGGACCCCTAGGGCCCGCTATCTCACCGCGGTGCCGGGCCCGGCACGGGCGCCGTCACGAGTTGAGGTACGTCAGCACGGCCAGCACCCTGCGGTGATCTCCGTCACTCGGCGACAGACCCAGCTTCTGGAAGATGTTGCTGACGTGCTTCTCCACCGCGCCGTCGCTCACGACCAGCTGCCTGGCGATCGCCGAATTGGTCCGGCCCTCCGCCATCAGTCCCAGCACCTCACGCTCCCGAGGGGTCAGGCCGACCAGCACGTCCTGCTTACGGCTCCGGCCGAGCAGCTGGGCCACCACCTCGGGGTCCAGCGCGGTGCCGCCCCTGGCCACCCGTACGACCGCGTCAACGAACTCGCGGACCTCGGCCACCCGGTCCTTCAGCAGATAGCCGACCCCGCGGCTGCTGCCGGCCAGCAGTTCGGTCGCGTACTGCTCCTCCACGTACTGGGAGAGCACCAGCACACCGATCCCCGGATGCTCCTTGCGCAGCTGCACCGCCGCCCGGACACCCTCGTCGGTGTGGGTCGGCGGCATCCGCACGTCGGCCACCACCACGTCCGGCGCCGCGCCCTCACGGGCCAGGTCGCCGACGGTCTTGATCAGCGCCTCGCCGTCCCCGACACCGGCGACCACGTCATGCCCGAGATCGGTCAGCAGCCGGGTCAGGCCCTCCCGCAGGAGCACCGAATCCTCGGCGATGACCACTCGTACCCTGTCCTCCACGACCGTGTAGCCCCCATGTCGATGTGCGTACGCGCTCCGCGTCCGCCCTGCGGTTCCAGCATCCCAGTATTCGTATCGCCGTGCGCCCACTGACCGGGAACCGGTCAAAGCGATAGACGCGACTCCGGCGCACCGGACTAGGTCCGGTGCGCCGCAGCCGCGTATGTGTGTCTTCGGGTCTTCGGGGTTCGGGGTTTCGAGCCTTCGGGGGTCCGGGGCTCCGGGCCTCCGGGTCTTCGAGGCGTCACTTCCGCCAGGGCAGCTCCGCCGTCACCGTCGTCGGCCCGCCGACCGGCGAGTCGACGACCAGGATCCCGTCCACCGCGTCGAGCCGCTCCGTGAGACCGGCCAGGCCGCTGCCCGACGAGGTGTTGGCGCCGCCCCGGCCGTTGTCCGAGACCTGGAGCATCAGCCGGTCCTCCATCCGCCACACGTCCACCGAGGCACGCGTGGCCCGGGAGTGCTTGCTGACGTTCTGCAGGAGCTCCGAGACCGTGAAGTAGGCGATGCCCTCGATGGCCGCCGCCGGCCGGTACTCCAGGTCGACCTCGACCTGGACCGGCACGGTGCAGCGGGAGGCGACGGAGGAGAGCGCGGCGTCCAGGCCCCGGTCGGTGAGGACCGCCGGATGGATGCCCCGCGCCAGATCGCGCAGCTCCTGAAGCGCGACCTTGACCTCGCCGTGCGCCTCGTCGACCATCCGCGCCGCCGCCTCCGGGTCCGCCAGCAGCTTCTCCTTCGCCAGCCCCAGATCCATGGCCAGCGCCACCAGTCGGGCCTGCGCCCCGTCGTGCAGGTCACGCTCGATACGGCGCAGGTCCGCGGCGGCGGTGTCGACCACGACGCCCCGGTCCGACTCCAGCTCCGAGACGCGCGTCGCCAGCCTGGACGGGCCGAGCAGACCGGCGACCATCAGCCGGTCCACACCGGTCAGTCCGCGGACCAGCCAGGGCGAGCCCAGGACGAGGACGAGACCCATGACGCTGGTCGCGGCGATCTCGAACGGGGTGTCCACGTAGAACTCGCGGGAGCCGTCGCTGAAGATCGTGATGCCGTCCTGGTTCAGATACTCAGGGAAGACCCACTGCCACAGCGGATAGAGGAAGAGGCTCCAGCTGGTGACCACGAAGGTCACGGAGGTGACGAACGAGAAGAGCATCCACGGGAAGTGCAGGAGGCCGTAGAGCACATGACGCCAGGACACCCCGCTCTTGAGGACCGCGCCGACCCAGGACATCACTCCGGCCTTCTCCCCCCGCACCGGCAGCGGGCTCGGGACGTCCAGATCGAGCAGGGCCCGCGCCCTGGCCCGCTCGACGGCGCCCAGGGCCCGGCAGCCGATGAGCGCGGCGGCCAGCAGCGGAATGCCGAGGAAGGTCACGAGGAGGCCCGCGCTGAGCGAGAGCGTGGTCACCACGTAGACGAAGAAGAGGATGCCCATCGGAAGGTTGAGAAGGAGATAGACGAACTCCTTCACCATGCGGGCCTCGAACGGAGCGCGCAGTGCCGTAGGAAGGGGGTGGCGCCGTGGCTGGGTCCGCGTGCCGTAATCCGTGGCCATCGTGTCGTCCGTTCTGCGAGCGGGGCGGTCGGGCTTCGTGCCGTATCTCCATGCTGATCCGCCGGCGGCGCCCGCACCATGAGGGCGGTATCCGTGTTCACCCTGGGGTTTTCCCCACCCCCGTGGTGCGGTTTTACGTCCCCGGGACCGTCCAGGCACCTGCTTCCGGCACCTGTCCCCGTGCCCGGCACCCGTTCCCTGCGCCCGCGCCCGCTCTTCCGGCGCCCGCGCCCGCGGCCGCCGCTGTGTCCGCCGCGGTGTCTTCCTCCGGTCAGGACCGCTCGCGCCACGGCAGTTCGGCCGTGACGACCGTCGGCCCCCCGACCGGCGAGTCGAGCACGAACAGCCCGTCGACCGCCCCCAGCCGCTCGGCCAGCCCCGACATGCCCGTCCCGCCGTCCAGCCGCGCGCCCCCGCGCCCGTCGTCCTCGATCTGGATCAGCAGCCGGTCCTTCGTCCGCCACACCTCGACGCTGGCCATGCGCGCCCCGCTGTGCTTGCTGACGTTCTGCAGGAGCTCCGAGACGGTGAAGTAGGCGATGCCCTCGATGGCCGCCGCCGGCCGCTCGGCCAGCTCGACCTCGACCTTGACCGGGACGGTGCAGCGTGACGCCACGGAGGAGAGTGCGGCGTCCAGGCCCCGGTCCGTCAGTACGGCGGGGTGGATTCCCCGTGCGAGATCGCGCAGCTCCTGGAGGGCCAGCTTCACCTCGCCGTGCGCCTCGTCGACCATGCTCGCCGCCGCCTCCGGGTCTTCCAGCAGCTTCTCCTTCGCGAGGCCGAGCCCCATGGCCAGCGCCACCAGCCGGGCCTGCGCCCCGTCGTGCAGATCGCGTTCGATACGGCGCAGATCGGCGGCGGCCGTGTCCACGACGACGCCCCGGTCCGACTCCAGCTCCGCGATCCGGCTCTCCAACTCGTCGGACGGCGAGAGCAGCCCGCGGACCAGGGCCCGGTCGACGTTGGTCAGACCGCGCGCGATGTGGGGCAGCACCGGCCACAGGACGAAGAGGCCCACCAGGGTGATCGTGAAGGTCAGGATTCCCCACGGCAGCCGGATGAACTCGTACAACGTGGTCCGCCAGCCCACCGGGTCCTTCAGCCCCGTCCACAGCCAGGAGAAGAACCCCTCGGTGCCGCGTGCGCGCCTCTCGCGGCGGTTCCGGCCACGGAGCGGGCTCGGCTCGTCGATCCGGACCCCCAGCAGGGCCCGCGCACGCGCCCGTTCGGCCTTGCCCAGCAGCCGGGCGCCGGCCAGGCCGCCGGTGAGCCAGGGCAGACCGATCACGGTGACGGACAGGACGACACCGGTGGGCACGACGACCACGACGTAGACGAAACCGGCGATCGAGACGGGCAGATTGGCGAGGAGATGCGCGATCTCCTTCCAGGTGTGCCGGTTGAAGGCGAAACGGGGCGGCGGCGGTGGCCGGTCGTCGTCGGGGACGCTGTTGCGGGCGTTCATAAGGCCCTAGCCTGCACGGCCGCGGGAGCCCACGCCATGGGGTGGCTGGGGGAGCCGGGGTGGGGATAACCCCACCATCGCGCCACCGGCCCGAAGAAGCGGCGCGACCAGCGCCTGAACCGGCCCGCGCCGCAGCCGGTCATGACCCTGCCATGACTGATGCGCGACCGACTGCTTACGGTCCCTTTAGCAGGGCCTAGACTCCCGTCCGTACGGATCACAGACCACACACGGATCACTGACAACGGATCACGGACCACACGGACCACGGACCAGGATCCAGGAACACCGACCGGCGGAACGAGGAGCGGGTGACGGACGTGCCGGAACCGACCGTTCTCGCGTCGGAGTACTTCCAGAGCTATTCGGTGGTCGGACTGCTCGCGGTCGTCGGCGTGCTCTTCGTCGCCGTGGCCTTCGGGGCGGGCCGACTGCTGCGGCCGGTGGTACCGACGCCGGAGAAGCTGCTTACGTACGAATGCGGCGTCGACCCGGTGGGCGAGGGCTGGGCACACACCCAGGTCCGCTACTACGTCTACGCCTTCCTTTACGTCATCTTCGCCGTCGACTCGATCTTCCTCTTCCCGTGGGCGACGGTCTTCGCGGCGCCGGGATACGGCGCGACGACGCTCGTCGAGATGTTCATCTTCCTCGGCTTCCTGGCCGTAGGACTGCTCTACGCATGGAAGAAGGGCGTCCTGGAATGGACGTGACCCCCGCCGCTCCCGATGCCGGTGCCGCTGCCGCCGTGCCCGCGGCACCGGTCGAGCTGCCGAACCCGCAACGCCTGGGCGTGCTCTCCCGCCTGGCGCCCCAGCCGATGAAGGTGGTCCTCAACTGGGGCCGCCGCTACAGCCTCTGGGTCTTCAACTTCGGACTCGCCTGCTGCGCCATCGAGTTCATCGCCGCGTCGATGGCCCGGCACGACTTCATCCGGCTCGGCGTCATCCCCCTCGCACCGGGCCCGCGCCAGGCGGACCTGATGGTCGTGTCCGGCACGGTGACGGACAAGATGGCACCGGCGGTGAAGCGGCTGTTCGAGCAGATGCCCGAGCCGAAGTACGTGATCTCCTTCGGCGCCTGCTCCAACTGCGGTGGCCCGTACTGGGACTCGTACTCCGTCACGAAGGGCGTCGACCAGATCATCCCGGTCGACGTCTACGTACCGGGCTGCCCGCCGCGCCCCGAGGCGCTGCTCCAGGGGATCCTCAAACTCCAGGAGAAGATCTCCCGCGAGTCACTGGGGGAGCGTTACGGCTCCGAGGGCCACCGGCCCAGCACGGCCGCGCTGCGCAGCGGACTGGTCGCCGCGCCGCCGACGCCGGGGGAGGGCGAGTGACGCCCGCGGACGCCTACGACAGCCTTCCGGACGGTGTCGTCGAGATCTTCGGCGCGGACGCCACGGCGGAGCGCGCGTACGACCTCCTGACGGTCGACGTCCCCGCCGCCTCCTGGCTGACCGCGCTCGAAACCGCCCGTGACGCGCTGGGGTGCACCTACTTCGACTGGCTCAGCGCCGTCGACGAACCGGGCACCGGTTTCCGCGTCGGCGCGCACCTCGCGTCGGTCGAACCCCGTGCCGTACGGCGCCTGTTGGTCCGTACGACCGTCCCGCACGAGGCCGCCGTACTGCCCACCGCCCTCGGGGTCTACGCGGGCGCGGGCTGGCACGAGCGCGAGACGTACGAGATGTTCGGCATCTCCTTCACCGACCACCCCAACCTGGTGCACCTGTTGCTGCCGGAGACCTTCGAAGGCCACCCGCTGCGCAAGGACTTCGTCCTGGCGGCCCGGGTCGCGAAGGCCTGGCCGGGCGCGAAGGAGCCGGGCGAGTCCGCTCCCGGCCACTCGGGCCCCAAGCGCCGCCAGATGCTCCCCCCGGGCGTACCCGACCCGAACGAATGGGGCCCCCTCAAGGGCCAACTCCCCCCGGCCCCGGTCCGTACGCCCCGCACCCCGCGTGCGACGGGGGACCGCCCGGTCCGCCGCGCCCGCAGCGTCACGGAAGGCTCCACGAGCCAACAGCCCGACGCACCCACCCCACCCGCACCTGTCTC
>NZ_JARJHW010000204.1:0-12779 GCF_040560175.1 Streptomyces panacea | reverse complement strand
GAACCCCCCGTGGCCGAGCGCCCCGTGCCGGTCGTCCTGTCCGCCCAGGGCCAGGACGCACTGCGCGGCCAGGCCGAACGGCTCCTGACGGCGGTCGACGACGCCTCGCCGCTGGACCTCGCCTACTCGGCCGCCACCACCCGCGCCGCGCTGCGCGACCGCGCCACCGTCGTGGCCGCCGACCGCGCCGAACTGCGCCGCGCCCTGACGGCCCTCGCCGCGGGCGAGAGCGCGCCGGGACTGCTCACCGGTACGACGCTGGCCACGGGCCGTACCGCGTTCCTCTTCACCGGCCAGGGCAGCCAGCGCCTCGGCATGGGCCGTGAACTGGTGCGCGCCTTCCCGGTGTTCGCACGGGCGCTCCAGGACGCCGCCGACCACCTCGACCTCCACCTCGACGAGCCCCTGGGCGAGGTGCTGTTCGCCGAGCCCGGTTCGGCGCAGGGCGAACTGCTCCAGCAGACCCGCTACGCGCAGGCCGCCCTCTTCGCCGTCGAGACCGCCATGTTCCGGCTGCTGGAGTCGTGGGGCGTCACGCCCGGACTCCTCACCGGACACTCCATCGGCGAGATCGCCGCCGCGCACGTCGCCGGCGTCATGAACCTGGCCGACGCGGCGCTGCTCGTCGGCGCGCGCGGCACGCTGATGCAGGAGCTTCCCGCCGGCGGCGCCATGGTCGCCGTCCAGGCGGCGGAGGCCGAAGTCGCCCCGTATCTCACCGAGAAGGTGGGCATCGCCGCCGTCAACGGCCCGCTGGCGGTCGTGCTGTCCGGTGAGACCGACGCCGTACTCGCCGTCGCCGCCCGCTTCACCGAAGAGGGACGCAAGACGCGGCGGCTGCGCGTCTCGCACGCGTTCCACTCGCCGCTGATGGAACCGATGCTCGACGACTTCCGCCGCGTCGCCGAGACCCTGACCTACCAGCCGCCGCGCATCCCCGTGGTCTCCAATCTGACCGGCGAGCCCGTCGCCGCGTTCGACGCCGACTACTGGGTACGACACGTGCGCGAGCCGGTCCGGTTCGCCGACGCGATGAGCTGGCTCGAATCCCAGGGCGTCACCACCTACCTGGAACTGGGCCCCGACGCCGTCCTGTCGGCGATGGGCCGCGAGTGCCTCGCCGACGGCGGCGCCGACGCCGCGTTCGCCGCGCTGCTGCGCGACGGGCACGACGAGGAGCGCCAGACCCTCACCGCGCTCGGCCTGGCGCACGCCCACGGCGTGGCGGTCGACTGGGACCGCTTCTTCGCCGGCCGCGGCGCCCACCGCACCGCGCTGCCCACCTACTCGTTCCAGCGCAAGCGCTACTGGCTGGACGCCGGAAGCAGCCACCCGGGCACGATCGGGCACCCGATGCTGGACAGCGCCGTCAGCCTCGCGGGCGCCGACGGAGTGATCCTGACGGGCCGGATGTCCACCCGGGCACAGCCCTGGCTGGCCGACCATGTCATCGCGGGTGTCGTCCTCGTACCCGGCACCGCCCTCGTCGAACTGGCCGTCCGCGCCGGCGACGAGGCGGGCTGCGCCGCGGTGGAGGAACTCACCCTGGAGACACCGCTGGCGGTCACCACCGACGCCGGAGTCGAGATCCAGGTCGTCGTCGGCGCGCTCGACGCCTCGGGCCGCCGCTCGGTCGAGATCTACTCGCGCCCCGCGCGGAGCGAGGAGAACTGGACCCGCCACGCCAGCGGAGTGCTGACCGAGCACGGCGAGGGCGCGACGGCCGACCCGGCCGTGTTCGCCCAGTGGCCGCCGGCCGACGCCGAGCCGATCGACGTCGACGGCCTCTACGAGCGTCAGGCCGCGCAAGGGTACGGCTACGGGCCCGCGTTCCGACGCGTGCGCGCCGCGTGGCGCCGCGGGGACGAGGTGTTCGCCGAGGTCGCTCTCGACGAGGCCGGGGGCGAGCGGTTCGGACTGCACCCCGCGTTGCTGGACTCCTCACTGCACGCCGCCGAGGGGCCGGAGGACGACGGTCAGGTGCGGCTGCCGTTCGCCTGGCGCGGTGTCGAACTCCACGCCGCCGGCGCCACCGCCGTACGCGTTCACGTCGTCCAGACCGCCCCGGACGAGGTCACGGTCGAACTCGCCGACGCGAACGGGGCGCCGGTCGCCACCGTCCGCTCGCTCGTCCAGCGACCCGTGCCGGTCAACGGCGTACGGCCGTCCGCCTCGGGCGGCGGCTCGCTCCTGCGCGTCGAATGGACCGCCGCCCAGGCCCCGTCGGAGCCGGACGCCGCGTCGCGGGAGTTCCACCTGGCGTACGTCCCCGAGACCTTCCCCGGCGAACCCGCCGACGCGGCGCGGGCCGCGACGCTGCACGCCCTGACGCTCATCCAGGACGCGCTGCGCGACGACACCCGGCTGGCGATCGTCACCCGCGGCGAGCCGTACGACTTCACCCTCGCGTCCCTGTGGGCGATCGTGCGCTCCGCCCAGGCCGAGAACCCCGGCCGCTTCGTCCTCGTCGGCACCGACCGGGAGGTGCCCGAGGACGAGCTGCGCGCCGCGCTGGCCTCCGGCGAGCCGCAACTCGCCCTGCGCGACGGCAAGGTGCTCGTGCCACGCCTGGCCCGGACCCCCGCACCCGAGGACCCGCGCCCTGTCGCGTGGGACCCGGACGGCACGGTGCTGATCACCGGCGGCACCGGCGGTCTGGGCGGCGTGGTCGCCCGCCACCTCGTACGACAGCACGGCGTGCGGCACCTGCTGCTCACCGGGCGACGCGGCCCCGACAGCCCCGGCGCCGCCGAACTCGTCGCCGAACTGGCCGACTTGGGCGCCCACGCCACGGTCGCCGCCTGCGACGTCGCCGACCGCGCCGCCCTGGCCGCGCTGCTGGAGACGATCCCCGGCGAGCACCCGCTGACGGGTGTCGTCCACAGCGCCGGAGTCGTCGACGACGGGCTCGCCGGATCGCTCACGCCCGAGCAGGTCCACACCGTCTTCCACGGCAAGGCCGACGGCGCCTGGTATCTGCACGAGCTGACCCGCGGCCTCCCGCTCGCCGCCTTCGTCCTGTTCTCCTCCGCGGCCGGGACCATGGAGGCGGCCGGGCAGGGCAACTACGCCGCCGCCAACGCCTTCCTGGACGCCCTCGCCGCGCACCGCGTCACCCAGGGCCTCCCCGCGACCTCCCTCGCGTGGAACCTGTGGGCGGGCGACGCGGGAATGGGCGCCCGTCTGGACGAGGTGACACTCCGCCGGGCGGAGCGTTCCGGGCTCCCCGCCCTGGACGCCGAGCAGAACCTCGCCCTGCTGGACCAGGCGCTCGTCACCGGTGCGCCGGCACTGGTCCCGCTGCGTATCGACGCCCCCGCGCTGCGGTCCCGCTCCGAGGGCATCCCGCCGATGCTGCGGGGACTGGTCCGTCCGCCCGCCCGCCGGAACACCGCCGCGGCGGCCGCGACCGGCCCCGGCGGCGCACTGGCCGACCGGCTCGCCGGGAAGCCGGACGCCGAACGCGAACGGATCGTCCTCGACCTGGTCCGGACGCAGATCGCCGCCGTCCTCGGACACGACGGCGGCGGCGCGATCGACCCCCGCCGCGCCTTCACCGAGCTGGGCTTCGACTCACTGGCCGCCATCGAACTGCGCAACGCGCTCGGTACGGCCACCGGGCTGCGGCTCACCTCCACGCTGATCTTCGACCACCCGACCCCGCGCGCCTTGGTCGACCACGTGCTCGAAACCGTACGCGGGGCCGTACCCGTCGCCGCGGCGCCGCGGCCCACCGTGCGGACCGCGACCGACGAGCCCATCGCGATCGTGGCGATGGGCTGCCGCTACCCGGGCGGCGTGACCTCCGCCGAGGAACTGTGGCGGCTGGTCGCCGGCGGCACCGACGCCATCACCGAGTTCCCGGACGACCGGGACTGGCACACCGACGACATCTACGACCCCGAGCCCGGCAAGCACGGCACCACGTACACCCGTGAGGGCGGCTTCCTGCACGACGCCGCCGAGTTCGACCCCGCCTTCTTCGGCATCAGCCCGAAAGAGGCCCAGGCGATGGACCCCCAGCACCGCATGCTCCTCGAAGTCGCCTGGGAGGCACTCGAACAGGGCGGCATCGATCCGCACTCCCTGCACGGTACCGCCGCGGGTGTGTTCGCCGGTGTCATGAACCACGACTGGACGACCCGCTCCGGCGCCGTCCCCGAGGACCTCGCGGGCTTCACCGCCGGCGGCGGCCTCGGCAGCATCGCCTCCGGACGCATCGCCTACACCCTCGGCCTCCAGGGCCCCGCGGTCACCATCGACACCGCCTGCTCCTCCTCCCTGGTGGCCATGCACTGGGCGATGCAGTCGCTGCGGCAGGGCGAGTGCACACTCGCCCTGGCCGGCGGCGTCACCGTGATGGCCACGCCCGAGACGTTCGTAGGGATGAGCCTGCAGAGCGGCCTCGCCCCCGACGGCCGCTGCAAGGCGTACGGCGCCGGCGCCGACGGCACCGGCTGGGGCGAGGGCGCCGGACTCCTGGTGCTCGAACGCCTGTCGGACGCCCGCCGCAACGGTCACCCGGTGGTCGCGGTGATCCGCGGCTCGGCGATCAACCAGGACGGCGCGTCCAACGGCATCGCGGCCCCCAACGGCCCTGCCCAGCAGCGGGTCATCCGGCAGGCCGTGGCCTCCGCCGGTCTGACACTCGCCGACATCGACGTGGTCGAGGGCCACGGCACCGGCACCACCCTCGGCGACCCGATCGAGGCACAGGCGCTGATGGCCACCTACGGCCAGGAGCGACGCGACGACCCGCTGTGGCTCGGCTCGGTCAAGTCCAACCTCGGGCACACCCAGGCAGCCGCCGGCGTCGCCGGCGTCATCAAGATGGTGATGGCGATGCGCCACGGCGTGCTGCCGCGCACCCTGCACGCCGAGACCCCCTCTCCGCACATCGACTGGACCGAGGGCGCCGTCGAACTGCTCACCGAGGCCAGGGACTGGTCGGCCGACGGCCGCCCGCGCCGCGCCGCCGTCTCCTCCTTCGGCGTCAGCGGCACCAACGCCCACGTGATCATCGAGCAGGCGCCGCCGGCCGGCCCGGGCGAACCGCGCGGCGAGCGGCCTCCGGTCGTCCCGCTGACCGTGTCGGGCTCGACCCCCGAGGCGATGCGCGCCCAGGCGGCGCGCATCGCCGCCCACCTGCGCGAGAACGGCGGCGTCGACGAACTGGACGCCGCCGCCTCGCTCGCCCGAGGCCGCGCCGCCCTGGAACACCGGGCCGTGATCGTGGACGCCGACCGCGACGGCCTGCTCGCCGGGCTCGACGCGCTGGCCGCCGGGAACTCGTCCGCCGCCGTCGTCCAGGGCCTGCAACGCGGCGACTCGCGCGCCGTGCTGGTCTTCCCCGGACAGGGCTCGCAGTGGCAGGGCATGGGCGTCGAACTGCTGGAGCACTCACCGGCGTTCGCCACACGCCTGGGCGAATGCGCCAAGGCACTCGAACCGTACGTCGACTGGAACCTGCTCGACGTGGTCCACGGCGCGCCCGGCGCACCGGCCCTGGACGCCGTCGACGTCGTCCAGCCCACGCTGTGGGCACTGATGGTGTCCCTGGCCGAGGCCTGGCGCGCGGCCGGTGTCGAACCGGCCGCCGTCGTCGGCCACTCCCAGGGCGAGATCGCCGCCGCCTGTGTCGCCGGCGCCCTGTCGCTGGAGGACGGCGCACGCGTGGTCGCCCTGCGCAGCCGCGTCATCCGGCAGGACCTGGCGGGCCGGGGCGGCATGATGTCGGTCGCCCTGTCCGCCGACCGCGCGAGTGAGTACCTGGCCGACTGGGACGGCCGCCTGCAACTCGCCGTCGTCAACGGCCCGAGCTCCGTCGTCGTCTGCGGTGGCCCGGAGGCCCTCGACGAACTGCGCGCCCGGCTGGACACCGACGAGGTCCAGTCCCGCCGTATCCCGGTGGACTACGCCTCCCACTCGATGTTCGTGGAGGAGATCCGCGACCGGCTGCTCACCGAACTGAGCGGCCTGACACCGCGGACCTCGTCCATCCCGTTCTACTCCACCGTCACCGCGGGGACCCTGGACACCGCCGGTCTCGACGCCGAGTACTGGTACACCAACCTGCGCCAGACCGTCCGGTTCGAGGACACGACGCGGGCGCTGCTCGCCGACGGCTTCGAGATCTTCATCGAGGCCAGCCCGCACCCGGGCCTGCTGACCGGTCTCGACGAGACCGCCGAGTCGGCCGGGGTGGCCGCCACACTCGTCGGCACCCTGCGCCGCGACTCCGGCAGCCCGCGCCAGTTCGTCACCTCGCTGGCCGAGGCGTACGTGCGGGGCGCGACCGTCGACTGGGACACCCAGTTCGTCGGAACCGGCGCCCAGCACGTCGAACTGCCCACCTACCCCTTCCAGCGCAAGCGGTACTGGCTGCACCTGACCGAGCACACCGGCGACGCCGTGGGCATCGGCCAGATAGCCACCGACCACCCGCTGCTCGGCGCGGCCGTACCGGTCGCCGGGGCCGGGGGAGTGCTGCTCACCGGACGCCTCTCGCTCTCCGGCCAGCCGTGGCTCGCCGACCATGTCGTCGGCGGCACCGTCCTGTTCCCCGGATCGGGCTTCGTGGAACTGGCCGTCCGGGCCGGTGACGAGGTCGGCCGGGGCCGCGTGGAAGAACTGACACTGGAAGCACCGCTGGCTCTCCCCGAGCGCGGCGGCGTGGCCATCCAGGTCGTGGTCGACGCCGATCTGCGTACCGTGTCGATCCACTCGCGGCCCGACAACGCCCCCGCCGACACCCTCTGGACACGCCACGCCCAGGGCACGCTCACCGACGCCGCGCCCGAACCGGCCCACGAGCCGGCGGCCTGGCCGCCGCCGGGCGCCGAGCCCGTCGACCTCACCGGCTTCTACGAGCCGGCCGCCGACGGCGGCCTCGCCTACGGGCCGGTGTTCCAGGGCCTGCGCGCCGCCTGGCGCTCCGGCGACGAGGTGTTCGCGGAGATCACGCTCCCCGAGCAGGCCGCCGCCGAGGCCCAGCGGTTCGGGCTGCACCCGGCCGCACTCGACGCCGCTCTCCACGCGACCGGACTGCTCGCCACCGACGCCCAGCGGGTCACCCTGCCGTTCGCCTGGACACGGGTCGACCTGCACGCCTCGGGAGCCGCCGCGCTCAGACTGCGGATGACCCGCCTGGGCGAGGACGAGGTCGCGCTGCGCCTCACCGACACCGCGGGCCGCCCCGTCGCCTCCGTCGAGTCGCTCGTACTGCGTCCGGTGGCCCCGGGCGGGCCGATCCGCGACGGCGCGTACGACGACTCACTGTTCGAGCTCGTCTGGGCACCCGCCGCACTTGCCGCACCCGGCGGGACCGCCCCCCGGACCGTCGTGCACCGCTGCACGGGCGGCGCCACCGCCGAATCGGCCCACGCCGAGACCGCCACGACACTCGCCGTCCTCCAGTCCTGGCTGGAGAGCGGCGCCGACGACGCCGTGCTCGCCGTCGTCACCCGCGGCGCCCTGTCCGTGAACGGCGAGGACGTCACCGACCTCGCCGGAGCGGCCGTCTGGGGCCTCGCCCGCAGCGCCCAGACGGAGAACCCCGGACGCGTCGTCCTGATCGACCTGGACGCCGCCGACGACCGCGCCGACCACACGGACGCCGACATCGACGCGGCGGTGGCCACGGGCGAGGCACAGATCGCCGTACGCGCCGGCACCCTCCACCGCCCGCGACTGGCCCGCGTCACCGGGGACCTGAACGGCGCCGCCGCCACCGTCTTCGGCGACCGGCCCGGCACCGTACTGATCACCGGCGGCACCGGCACCCTGGGCAGCCTCGTCGCCAGGCACCTGGTCACCACCCACGGCGTCACCGACCTGCTGCTCACCAGCCGCCGCGGCCCCGGCGCACCCGGCGCCGCCGAACTGGACGCCGAACTCACCGCACTCGGCGCCCGTGTCGAGGTGGTCGCCTGCGACACCGCCGACCGCGACGCGCTGGCGGCCGTGCTGGCGGACCGCACCCTCACCGGAATCGTCCACACCGCGGGCGTCCTCGACGACGGGATCCTCTCCTCGCTGACACCGGAGAGGATGGCCGCGGTGATGCGCCCCAAGGTCGACGCGGCGCTGAACCTGCACGAACTCACCGCCGGTCAGGACCTCTCGGCGTTCGTGATGTTCTCGTCCGCGGCGGGCGTGACCGGCGGCGCCGGACAGGGCAACTACGCCGCCGCCAACACCTTCCTCGACGGCCTCGCCGCGCACCGTCGCGCGAACGGGCTCCCGGCGCAGTCCCTGGCCTGGGGACTGTGGGAAGAGGCCAGCGGCATGACCGGCGAGCTGGCCGACGCCGACGTGGCCGGCATGGTGCGCGACGGTGTCCTGCCCATCGGCTCCGACGAGGGCCTGGCGATGCTGGACGCCGCCGGCGCTCTCGACCGGGCGTTCCTGGCGCCCGTCCGGCTCGACCTGAGCGGGCAGAGCCGGTCCGACGTGCCCTATCTGATGCGCGATCTCGTACGCGGCCCGTCCCGCCGCGTAGTCGATCCCGCCGCACGGGCCGCCGAACCGGCGGAGAGCCTGCGCGACCGGCTGGCACGGCTGACACCGGCCCGCCGCGAACAGACACTGCTCGACATCGTCCGGGCGCAGGCCGCCACCACTCTCGGCTTCGGAGACGCCGACGAGGTCGACGCCGACCGGTCGTTCCGCGACATGGGCTTCGACTCCCTCGCCGCCGTGCGGTTCCGCAACGCCCTCGGCGAGGTCATCGGGGAACGCCTGCCCGCGACGCTCGTCTTCGACCACCCGACCTCGCTCGTCCTCACTCGGCACCTGCTCGAGGAAATGGCGATCGACGTACCCGAGAACGAACCGGAGCCCGAGCCGGCCGAGGGTGCCGAGGACCGCACCGCCGCGATCCAGAGCATGAGCCTGGCCGACCTTCTCCGCACCGCGCGACGATCAGGAGACCCGACATGACCCAGCTTCTCGACGACACCGACCGGCGCGTCTTCCCCACCGACGAGGAACTGCTGCACCGGGTGCTGACCCCCTACCGGGCCAAGCGGTGCGAGTACCTCACCTCGGCCACGGTCACCTCCCAGGGCGACCCCCGCGACGGCGGACGACTCATCGCCACCTGCACCTTCGAGATCCCCGAGTCCTGCTACATCGACGACACCGGGCACTTCAACTCGGTCGAGTTCAACATCTGCTTCAACCAGATGGCCTACTACCTGCTGGCCATGTCGGTACGGGAATCACTGGTCGAGCCGTTCTCCGGCTGGACGATCGAGCAGTTCTGGACCCGGCAGCTCGCCGACGTGTTCATCACCGACTTCAAGAGCAGCTTCCGCAGCGCCATGCAGGGCCGCCGCTTCACCGGCGAGATCGAGATCATCGACATCGCCGAATGGGACGCCAACGATCTGCGCGACGCCCTGGTGATCCTGCGGACCAAGTGCCACTACGCCGACGAGCAAGGTGGCGAGAGCCACGGCGAGATCACCGCCGCCGTCACCAACCCGCCCGTGATCTGACCCCCGCCCGGACTTCGCGAAGGAAGCGACTATGAGCAAAGCAGAACGGCCCGGGCTTCCTGACGGAGTCCGCGAGGTCGACATCGAGCACCTCTACAGCCGCTTCGCCGACCGCGGTCTCCAGTACGGGCCGGCCTTCCGGGGCCTGCGCGCCGTGTGGTCGCACGGCGAGGAGGTCTACGCCGACTCCGCGCTCGACAGCACGGCCGGCGGCGGCGACTACCTCCTGCACCCGGCCCTGCTCGACACCGCGCTCCAAGCGGCACTGGTCCCCGACATCGACCGCGACGACCGGACGTTCCTGCCGTTCGCGCTGCGCGGGATACGGGTGCACAAGGGCGGCGCCCGCGCCGTCCGCATCCACACCGTCCCGGGCGACGACGGCTTCTCCCTGGCGCTCACCGGCGACGACGGCGAACCGATCGCCACGATCGGTTCCGTCGTCAGCCGGCCCGTCACGGCCGACCAGCTCGACGCCGCGGCGCAGCGCACCCAACTGCTGCGCGTCGTATGGAAGTCCGTCGTACAGCAGTCGGACAACGCAGACCAGCAGCGCTGGGGATTCCTCGGAACCGACCGCATCGGCCTCACCGGCGCGCTGAAGGCCACCCGCCGCTCGTTCGACTCCTACCCCTCGCTGCGCGAACTCGACTCCGTGCTCCGGGCCGGCACGGCCGTCCCGGACGTGATCGTCGTCTCCTGCACGGACGAGGACTCGCCGGTACGCTCGGCGGCGCAACGCGCCCTCATGCTCGTACAGGAGTGCCTGGCCGACCACCGCCTCGCCAAGACCCGCCTCGTGCTGGTCAGCAGCGGAGCCGTCGCCGCCCGCGCCGAGGAGGACCTGTCCGACGTGTCGGGCGCCGCCGTCTGGGGACTGCTCCGCAGCGCCCAGTCCGAACACCCCGACCGCTTCGTCCTGGTCGACGTCGACGACCCCGGGAACTCGGGCCGCTCCCTCGCCGCCGCCGTCGCCTCCGGCGAACCCCAACTCGCCGTGCGCAACGGCGCGCTGCTCCGGCCGCGTCTCGTACGCAGCCCACCGCCGCCGCGGCGCAGGAGCCTCACGGGCACCGTCGTGATCACCGGCGGCACCGGAGAGCTGGGCCGCCTGCTCGCCCGGCACCTGGTCACCGGCCACGACGTCCGGCACCTCGTGCTGCTCAGCCGCCGCGGTCCCGGCTCGCCCGGCGCCGCCGAGCTGGACGCCGAACTCACCGCGCTCGGCGCCCGTGTCGACGTGGTCGCCTGCGACGTCGCCGACCGCTCGTCGCTGGAGAGCGCACTGGCCGGCATCCCCGCCCCGTCCGCCGTCATCCACACCGCGGGTGTGCTGTCCGACGGCGCGATCGGCACCCTCACGCCGCGCGGACTCGACACGGTTCTGCGCCCCAAGGTCGACGCCGCGCTCCATCTGCACGACCTGATCCAGGACCCGGACTGCGCGTTCGTGGTGTTCTCGTCCGTCGCGGGACTGGTCGGCAACGCGGGGCAGGGCAACTACGCCGCCGCCAACTCCGTCCTCGACGCGCTCGCCCACCACCGCCGTACCCGCGGACTGCAGGGCCTCTCGCTCGCCTGGGGCCTGTGGGAGAGCGAGAACGGCATGGGCTCCGACCTGTCCGCCGCCGACCACAACCGCATCAAGCGGTCCGGCTTCGCCCCCCTGGGGCGCGACCAGGGCCTGGCTCTCTTCGACGCGGCGCTCGGTGGCGACGAGGCGGTCCTCTCGCCCGTCCGGCTCAACGAGGCGGGCCTCACCGGGGACATCCCGCCCGTCCTGGAGGAGCTGGCGCCCACCCGTACCGGCAAGCCCGCCGTGACCGACACCCTGGTCAGCCGGCTGGCCGAGCTGCCCGAGGCCGAACGCGACGCCGCCGCCCTGGAGTTCGTCCGCTCGGTGTCCGCCTCGGTCCTCGGCTACGAGAGCGGCGACGAGATCGACCCGCGTCGGGAGTTCAGCGCCGCCGGGCTCGACTCCATCGGCAACCTCGAACTCAGCCGCCACCTGGCGGCCGCCACCGGCCTGCGGCTCCCGGCGACCCTCGTCTTCGACCATCCCACCCCCGCAGGTCTCGCCTCCCACCTGCGTCGACTCCTCCAGGAGAGCAATTCATGAAAACTGTTGTCGTCGGCGGCGGTGTCATCGGCCTGGCCACCGCATGGCGGGCCGCGCGCGAAGGCGTCTCCGTCACGGTGATCGACCCCGCCCCGGGCAGCAAGGCGTCCCACGCCTCGGCGGGACTGCTCCCGGCCATCAACGACCAGCTGTACGACCAGCTGGAGCTCCTCCGCCTGTGCCTGGCCTCCCGTGAGCTGTACCCGTCCTTCGTCGAGGAGCTGGAGGAGTTCGCTCCGGCCGGCTTCCGCCGCGACGGCGTCCTGGACGCGGCGTTCGACGAGGAATCCCTGCCGATCCTCGACCGCCAGCTGGCCTTCCAGAAGTCGATCGGTGTGCGCACCGAACGGCTGACCGCCGAGGAGTGCGCCAAGCTCCAGCCGGCCTTCGCCCCCGTGGTCGGCGGCCTGCTGTCGCCGGACGACGGCGCCATCGACCCGCGCGTCCTCGACGCGGCGCTGATCACCGCCATCGAAGCCCTGGGCGGCAGCGTCGTACGCAGGGGAGCCACCCGGATCGAGGACCACACCGTCGTCCTCGACAACGGTGACACGGTGCCCTTCGACCGTCTCGTCCTGGCCGCCGGCTGCTGGACCCACCAGATCGAGGGGCTGCCCGAGGGCGCGATCCCGGAGATCCGTCCCGTCAAGGGCCAGATCCTGCGCCTGCGCTCCGACGTGCCGCTGCTCAACGTGACGGCCCGCGCCATCTCCAAGGGCAAGTCCCTCTACCTGGCACCCCGCCTGGACGGTGAACTCGTCGTCGGCGCCACCTACGAGGAGCGCGGCTACGACGAGACCGTCACCGCCGAGGGCACCGGCAGTCTGCTGCGCCGCGCCGCCGAGGTCATTCCCGAGGTCGGCGCCCTGCGCTTCGCCGAGATCACCGCGGGGCTCCGTCCCGCCTCGCCCGACGACCTCCCCGTCATCGGCCCGACCACGGTTCCCGATGTCTACCTGGCCAGCGGCCACTTCCGGATGGGAGTCCAGCTGGCTCCCGTCACGGCCGTGGCCATGGCGGCCTACCTGACCGACACCGTCCCGCACGCAGCGACGGTGCCGTTCACCCCGCTCCGCTTCTCCTGATCGGTCCCACGAGTCCCCCTCCCCGCCGGCGCTGGCGGGGAGGGGGACTTCGTGCGTCGCGAGCCCGCCCGCCCG
>NZ_JARJHW010000203.1:0-12835 GCF_040560175.1 Streptomyces panacea | reverse complement strand
AAGAGACAGCCCCACACCGCCCCATCCCTCCGAACGGGACTGGCGTCCTGGCGTCGACGAGTCGTCGCCCTGGCCCTCGTCGCACTCACCGCGTCGCTGCTCCAGGCCAACATGAGCAGCGCGAGCACCGAGTCCGACTCGGCCGGCGAGGCCGCGTCGGGCACCAAGGGCGCCGCCGTCGTCCGGGTGTCGGAGTTCCTCGCCGAATGCCCCTACAGCCACCGCCTCCCGGACGACCCGATCGTCTTCCCCGGGCTGCCCGGCGCCTCGCACATGCACAGCTTCTTCGGCAACGACACCACCAACGGCCGCTCCGACGTCAACAGCCTGGCGCGGGGTCGCAGCACGTGCTCGCCGAAGGAAGACCTCTCGTCGTACTGGGTCCCGACCATGTACGACGGCACGAAGGAGGTCGAGCCGACCGGCACCACCTTCTACTACCTGGGTGAAGGCGTACGGGACGACATCATCGCCCAGACCCAGCCCCTGCCGTACGGACTGCGGATCGTGGCGGGCAACGCCAAGGCAACCGGCCCCAACGACAACACGCGGGCGCGCTGGTCGTGTCTGCACCACGGCGAGGTCAACCCGTCGACCGACTTCGTCAACTGTCCCGCGGGGGCGATGCTGGAGTCGTATCTGGACTTCCCGCAGTGCTGGAACGGCCGGGATCTCGACTCGGCGGACCACAAGAGCCATATGTCGTACCCGGTGGCGGGCGCCTGCCCGTCGACCCACCCGGTGCCGGTGCCGAAGTTGCGGCAGGTGCTGAGGTATCCGGTCAACGGCGATCCGGCCCGGCTCTCGCTCGCTTCGGGCCGCGGCTACACGATGCACGGCGACTTCTTCAACGTCTGGCCCGTGGCGGAGATGGAGCGGCGGGTACGGGACTGCATCCGTCCCATCATCAAGTGCGGCGCGAACGGAGTGCCTTCCTGACGGACCGGTCCGATCCTGTCCGGGGCCGCACGGTCCCGGACAGGCCCGCGGACACACTCCCGGACAGGTCTCCGGTCCGCCCACCCCACACCCGAGGACTCCCCATGAAGGCGGTACACGCTACGGCGGCGGCACTCGTCGCCCTCCTGGTGGTGACGGGCTGCTCGTCCACCCCGGAGCCGAAGACGGACGCGCCCGCGAGCCCCACTCCCGTCCGCACCGCCTCCGGTGCGACCGACGCCGCGTGGATCCAGCTCATGACCCCCATGAACGAGGGCGCGGTCGAGCTGCTGACGATGGCCGCCGATCGCTCCACCGACCCCCGGCTGCGCAGCTGGGCCAACGACCTGGCCGCCGCACACCGTGCCGAACTCGGCCGTATGCGCCCGCTGTTGAAGCAGCTGGGCCTCCCGGCGACAAACGTCCACGAGGGCCATGAGATGCCCGGCATGGTGACGCCAGGCGATCTCGCCCAGGCGCGCGCCGCCAAGGGCGCGGCGTTCGAGAAGGTCTTCGTCGTACAGATCCGCGAGCACTTGGAGCACTCCGCGCGCGTGTCCCGCTCCGAGATCGACGCGGGCAGCGAGGCGGCGGCCAAGAAGCTCGCCGCCGCGCTGGTCGAGGCGAGGCGGGGCGAACTCGACGGCCTGGAGCGCGTCGCCGCCCAGCCGGACACCGCCCAGGCCGTGTCCGCAGCGCCGCCACCGTCGCCCGGGCAGTCGGCCCCGGCTGCCCGGGGACCCAGTCAGGGCGCCGAGTACCAACCGGTATAAAGGCTGCATGACTGCCGACGCCTCCCCGCCCGCGCGCCCGACCCTGGAGGACGTGGCCGCCGTCGCAGGCGTCTCACGCGCCACCGTGTCCCGGGTGATCAACGGTGCGACGACGGTCGATCCGGCGCTGCGCACGATCGTCGAGGAGGCCATCGCGACCACGCACTACGTGCCCAACCGCGCCGCGCGCTCCCTGGTGACCCGCCGTACCGACTCGATCGCACTGGTCGTCTCCGAGCAGGAACGGCGGCCGGTGGCCGAGCCGTTCGTGGGCCGGATGTTCTCGGACCCGTACTTCGGCCGGGTCGTGGGAGGACTGCTCGACGTACTGCGGCCGGCCGGTGTCCAGATGGTGCTGATGCTGGCGGACGACGCCGCCTCGCGCGAGCAGTTGCTCTCGTATCTGCGCCAGGGCCATGTCGACGGCATCGTCCTGATCTCCTCCCACGCCGGTGATCCGCTCCCCCGGCTGGTCCACGAGACCCGGCTGCCCGCCGTGCTGGCGGGCCGCCCGGGGCAGCCGTCGCCGCTCACGTACGTCGAGGCGGACCAGGCGGCGGGCGCGCGGCTGGCCGCCGGGCATCTGGCGGGGCTGGGGCGGCGCAGGATCGGTACGGTCGCGGGGCCGCAGGACATGCCGGCGGGACAGGAACGGCTCGAAGGGTTCCGGGCGGCGATGGCCACGTACGGCATCGAGGACGTGGCGGTCGCGGAAGGCGACTTCACGCACACGGGCGGCGCTGCGGCGATGCGGCGCCTGCTGGCCGAACACCCGGACCTGGACGGGGTGTTCATCGCCTCCGACCTGATGGCGTCGGGCGCGCTGCCGGTACTGCTCCGGGCAGGCCGACAGGTGCCCCACGAGGTCGCTGTGGTCGGCTTCGACGACAGCAACGCCGCGCTGACCTGTGATCCGGCGCTGACGACGGTACGCCAGCCGGTGGAGGAGATGTCCTCGGAGATGGCCAGGCTGCTGCTGAAGCAGATCGCCGCGCCGGGCGGCGGTCCGCTTCCTTCGATGATCTTCACGCCGACGCTGGTGGTGCGGGAGTCCGCGTGAAGCCGGGCGTTCAGGCGGTACGGCCCTGGCCGTTGCGCTCGTCGTCCTCCTGCGCGGCGGCCTCCTGCGACAGCCGTACGGCCTGGAGGAGGCTCAGTCCCGGCTCGGCCTCCCGGAGCGCCTTCACCGCCGGTACGGAGTCGGCGCGCCCCTTCACCCCCGCCTCCGCGATCTTCCGGCGCGCCCAGCTCCCGCGCAGCTCGGCGTCGGTGGCCTCCCGGACGGTGGCGAGCAGCGCCGCGGCCCGCTCCAGCCCGGGCCGCTCCTCGGGACCGGCGGTCCTCAGCGCCTGGTCCACGGCCTCGGCGACCTGGTCGGCCTCGCGCACGACGAGAACCGTGAATTCCTCTTTTTCCTGCCCGAAAAGCTTCATCTCCGGATCCTGTCTGCCACGCGGCCGCGGTCTCAAGAGAGTTGAGTGAGTTCTGAGGTTCGCACGCGCCGGACGGCCCGGAGCCGATGAGCGGCTCCGGGGCCGTCCGTGCGGGATCGGTTACTTCTTCGGGAGCCAGGTCTCCCACGTCGCCTTGTTCTCCTTGACCCACTTCTCGGCCGCGTCCGGGCCGCTCATCTTGTCCTTCGCGATGGCCTTGGCGACCTCGTTCTGCGCCTCGGTGGTCCACTTGAAGTTCTTGATGAACTCGGCGGCGTCACCGCCGTCCTTCGCGAAGTCCGCGTTGAGGTACTTCTGGAGCGGGGTGTTGGCGTACGCGCAGTCCGTCGCCGTCTCCGGGACGTTGCAGCCCTCCTCGTACGCGGGCAGCTTCACCTCGACCAGGTCGATGTCCGCGTTGAGCCACTGCGGGTCCCACCAGTAGGTGATGAAGGGCTCCTTGTCGCGGTACTTCTGCTGGATCTCCTTGATCTGGGCGGCCTCGTTGCCCGTTTCCTTGATCTTGAGATTCAGCTTGAGGTTCTTGACCAGGTGCTCGTCGTACGTCGTGTACGAGGGGGCCGCGCCGAGGAACTCGCCCATGTCGCCGCTGTTCGCGGAGCTGAAGTCCTTGGTGAACTTGTTGAGCTTCGTCGCGTCCGTGACCTCGGGGTTGGCGTCCGCGTAGTACTTCGGGACGAACCAGCCGATGTGACCGACGACGCCGAGGTCGCCACCCTTGACGATGGTCTTCTTGTCCTCGACGTAGAGCTTCTCCTTCTTCGGCGAGCCGCCCCAGTCCTCAAGGATGGCGTCGGCCTTGCCGTTGTTGAGCGCGTCGAAGGCGACCGGCTCGTCGAGCTGCTGGAGCTCGACCTTGACGTCCAGCTCCTTCTCCATGACCACCTTGGCGACCTCGGCGTTGGCGCGCGCGCCGACCCAGGAGGGGACGGTCAGGGTGATCTCGTCGGACGCCGACTTGGACTCGGTGTCGGCGGCGCACGCGCTGAGCGCGAGCATGCCGAGCGCGCCGACTCCGACGACCAGGGTGGTGCTTATCCGCTTGCTGTGGTTCACGTCGTGTTCTCTCTGTCGCGGTTCAGTTGTGGATTCAGTTGTGGATTCAGTTGTCGGTGCGGGTCTCAGGGGGTGTCCACGGCGTTCACACCAGGGCGCGTTCCTTCGCCGCCGCGCTCGGCTGCGAGATCCGGTCCAGCAGCAGCCCCAGGCACACGATCGCGATACCGGCCGTCATACCGAGCCCGAGGTCGCCCTTGGCCAGGCCCTTCACCACGTCGACGCCGAGCGCGCCGCCGCCGATCATGCCGCCGATGACGACGATGGCCAGGACCAGCACCACGCCCTGGTTGACGGCGAGTTGGAGGGCAGGCCGGGCCAACGGGAGCTGGACCTGGCGCAGTTGCTGCCCCGTACCGGCGCCGAGTGAGCGCGCCGCCTCCAGGGCCGACGGGTCGATCTGCCGGATTCCCTGGGTGGTGATGCGTACGACGGCGGGCAGCGCGTAGACGACGGCCGCGGCGACGGCCGCCGTACGGCCGCCGCTGAACAGCGCGATCACCGGGATCAGATAGATGAACTGCGGCATCGTCTGCATGATGTCGAGCACCGGCCTGATGACCCGCTCGACCCTCTCCACGCGCGCCGCGAGGATGCCGATGGCGAAGCCGAGCAGCAGGGTCACCACGAGCGCGGCGAGGACCTGCGAGAGCGTGTCGAGCGAGCGGTCCCAGAGACCCATCGCGCCGATCGCGGCCAGTGACAGCACCACCGTGACGACGGCCTTCCAGCCGGTCCGCAGCGCCAGCACACCGGCGACGAGGAGCACCGCCCACCAGGGGGTGGCCAGCAGCGCGTCGCGCACCGGGTTGATGACATAGCTCGCGAAGCCTTCGGACCAGGTGAGGGTGCCGCCCAACACCGGTACGCCGGAGCCCAGTTCGCGCTCGATCCAGTCGACGACGGTGTTGACCGGTTCGCTGATCGCGACGGTCCACGCCTCCGGCCACTCCTTGCGGCCGAGTACGCCTCCGAGCACCGCGCCGCCGGCGACGGCCGCGACGATGCCGGACCAGATCTTCCACCACTTCGCGCGGCGCTTCGCGGCGGGGTCCTCAAGCTGTTCGCCGGCCGCCGCGGTGGTGCGGTCCAGCCAGATCGCCAGCAGGACGACGGCGATTCCGGCGGGCAGCGCGAGGCCGACGTCGACGGTGGAGAGCGCCGTGAAGATCTCGTCGCCGAGTCCGCCCGCGCCGATCATCGAGGCGAGGACGACCATCGACAGACACATCATGATCGTCTGGTTGAGGCCGAGGAGCATCTGTTTGCGGGCGAGCGGCAGCCGCGCCGTCACCAGCCGCTGCCAGGAGCTGGCACCGAGCGAGGCGGACGCCTCCAGTGCGGCGGCGTCCGCGCCGCGCAGCCCGAGCGCGGTCAGCCGGGCCATCGGCGGGGCCGCGTAGATCACGGTCGCGACGAAGACCGACGGGATGCCGATGTCGAAGAGCAGCACGAACGGCAGCAGGTACGAGAATGCGGGCAGCACCTGCATGGTGTCGAAGACCGGCCGCAGCACGCGCTGGCAGCGGTCGGACAGTCCGGCCGCGAGCCCGAGCAGCGCCCCGACGAGGGCCGAGACGGTGACGGCGACGATCATCAGCGCCAGCGTCTCCATCGCCGGTTCCCACATGCCGAGCAGCCCGATCACCACGAAGGTGGCGAGCGCGGTGGCGGCGGTGCGCAGCGCGCGGCGGCGCAGGCCGGCGCCGCCGGCGTACCAGGCGATCAGTACGGCGGTCACCGTCACGCCGATGAAGCCGAGGCTCTCCAGCACGCTGAACACGCCGTCGACCGAGCTTTCGGCGGAGTTGCTGATGTGCAGGAGGAAGTAGAGGAAGAGGGGGTGGGTGGTGCGGTTGTCGACGAGCCAGCGGTTGAGGTCGTCGAGCGGCGAGCGTACGTCGACGGTCAGGTCGGCCGGCCAGGCGCCGCTGCCGGTGACCGCGGCGCTGACGATCGCGACGAGGACGGCGGCGATGAGCAGCATCGCGCGGGGGTTGCCGGCGAGGCGGGCCCAGGGGCCGGGGGCGCCGCCGCCGGACGCGTCGATCTTGCCCACACGTACCTCGTCCGCGCCGCCCGCGTCCCCGGGGGCCCGGTCGGTCTTCTCGAACACCGGATTGGGAGCGGCGCTCATACCGCCGCCACCTCCTTGGGTTCCGCTTCGTCGTCCAGCCCCGCGACGACGGCGAGCAGTTCCTCGTAACCGACGACGCCGAGCGTCCGGCCCTTCTCCACGACCCGGCAGGAGGCGCCGCTGCGTGCGACGGCCTCGATCGCGTCGGATACCAGGGTCTCCGGCTGAAGCGCGACACCCGACTCGCCCTCGCCGTCCCGCGCGGGGCGCATGGCGCGGCGTACGGAGATGACCTGCTCGCGCGGGACGTCGCGGACGAAGTCGCGTACGTAGTCGTCGGCCGGGTTGGCGACGATCTCCTCCGGAGTGCCGAGCTGCACGATCCCGCCGTCGCGCATCAGCGCGATGCGGTCGCCGAGGCGCAGCGCCTCGTTCAGGTCGTGCGTGATGAAGACCATCGTGCGGCCCTCCTCGCGGTGCAGCCGGATGACCTCTTCCTGCATGTCGCGGCGGATCAGCGGGTCGAGCGCGCTGAACGGCTCGTCGAACAGCAGGACCTGGGGGTCCACGGCGAGCGCGCGGGCGAGGCCGACGCGCTGCTGCTGGCCGCCGGAGAGCTGGCCGGGACGGCGGTCCTCCAGGCCGGCGAGGCCGACCAGGGTGGCGACCTGGGCCGCCTTGGCGCGCCGCTCGACGCGGCTCATGCCCTGGATCTCCAGGCCGTAGGCGACGTTGTCGAGGACGGAGCGGTGCGGCAGCAGACCGAAGTGCTGGAAGACCATCGCGGCGCGGTGCCTGCGCAGTTCGCGCAGCCGGTTCTTGTCCATGGCGATGACGTCCTCGCCGTCCATGGTCAGTTGGCCGCTCGTCGGCTCGATGAGCCGGGTCAGACAGCGTACGAGGGTCGACTTGCCCGAGCCGGAGAGGCCCATGACGACGAAGACCTCGCCCTTGTGCACGTCGAAGGAGACGTCGCGGACGGCGGCGGTACAGCCGGTGCGTTCCCTCAACTCCTCTGCGGACAGCGCCGCGTACTCCTTGTTGCCCGGTATTCGATCGGCCTTGGGTCCGAAGACCTTCCACAGATCGCGTACGGAGAAGACCGGTTCGGTGGCGGTCATCACGCATCACCTCCCGGTGCGGTTGTGTTGGTTGTCGCGGTGAGCAGTTCGGCGCACTTCTCGCCGACCATCAGGACCCCGATCATCGGATTCACGGCCGGCATGGTGGGGAAGACGGACGCGTCGGCGATTCGGATGCCTGTCAGCCCACGGATGGTCAGATCCGGTCCCACCACGGCCTGTTCGTCGTCCGTGGCACCCATCCGGCAGGTGCCGGCCGGGTGGTAGACCGTATGGGCGCAAGCGCGCGCGTACTCGCTCAGCTCCTCGTCGGAGGTGATGTCCGGGCCCGGACAGACCTCGCGGGTGAGCCAGTTGGCGAGCGGTTCGGCGGCGGCGATCCGCCGGGCGAGCCTGATGCCGTCCACGAGGGTGCGGCCGTCGTAGTCGTCCTCGTCCGTGAAGTACCGGAAATCCAGGGCGGGTTTGACCTCGGGGTCGGCGCTGGTGAGGTAGAGCCGGCCGCGGCTGCGGGGCTTGGGGATGTTGGGCGTCATCGAGACGCCGTGCGGAGGGCGTTCGTACCCCAGGCGCTCGGGGTTGTCCGTGAACGGGATCTGGTAGAAGTGGAACATCAGGTCCGGGCCGTCGGCCTCGGGGTCGCGCCGGACGAAGAGGCCCGCGTCGGAGTCCATCGCCGAGTTCTCGGGGATCGGCCCGTCGGTCTCCCAGACGATGACCGACTCGGGGTGGTCGAGCAGGTTCTCGCCGACGCCCGGCAGGTCGTGCGTGACGGGGATGCCGAGCGCCGTCAGATCGGCGCGCGGACCGATGCCGGAGTGCAGGAGCAGCCGGGGTGTGTCGACAGCTCCGGCGCAGACGATGACTTCACGCCGGGCGCGTACGCGGGACTCCGTACCGTCGGCGGCCCGTACGCGCACGCCGGTCGCGCGGGTGCCGTCCAGCTCCAGCCGGTACGCCCAGGTCTCCAGCAGCAGACGGAGGTTGGGCCGGTCCAGGAACGGGTGCAGATACGCCACCGAGGCGGAGGACCGCTTGTTGTTCTCCGGGTGGTAGGCGAGGTCGAAGAAACCGGCGCCTTCGTGGAAGGGCTTCTTGTTGAAGCCCTCCACGCGCGGGACACCGAGCGCCGCCTGCGCCGCGTCGACGAAGTCGCGGGCGATGGGGTTACGGTCCCGCTCGTCCACCGGCACGATGTTGTTCCGCAGCCGCCCGAAGTACGGCTCCATGGCCGCCGCGTCCCAGCCGTCGGCCCCGGCCGCCGCCCACTCGTCCCAGTCGGACGGCAGGGGCTTGAAGGCGATCAGGGTGTTGTGCGAGGAGCAGCCGCCGAGCACGCGGGCCCGGCTGTGCCGGATGTGGGAGTTGCCGCGCGGCTGTTCGGTGGTCGGGTAGTCGTAGTCCAGCTCGCCGCCGAGCAGCCCCATCCAGCGCCGGAGCGTCAGCACGTCGGGCCGGTCGATGTCGGACGGCCCGCCCTCGATGACGGCGACGGTGACGTCGGGGTCCTCGGTGAGCCGGGAGGCGATCACCGATCCCGCGGTGCCGCCTCCGACGACGACGTAGTCGTATGCGGCGTCGTGTTCGGCCATGGGTGTCGTCTACTCCACTTCCCTGGGGTGATTCAAGGTTCTTGCCCGTCATGACGCGCGAATGAGGCGTAATGAGACCGAGTCGTACGGCGGTTCGGCGCCGACCGGTGCCTGCCCGGTGCCGACCGGTGTCAGCCGGCGAACCAGCGCACCGGCCTCGGCGCGAGGTTCTGGTAGATGTGCTTGGCCTCGCGGTACTCGGCGAGACCGGCGGGCCCCAGCTCGCGCCCGACGCCGGACTTGCCGAAGCCGCCCCACTCGGCCTGTGGCAGGTAGGGGTGGAAGTCGTTGATCCATACGGTGCCGTGCCTCAGCCGTCCCGCGACGCGCCGGGCACGCCCGGGGTCGGCCGTCCAGACACCGCCGGCCAGCCCGTACTCGGTGTCGTTGGCCAGGGCGACGGCCTCGTCCTCCGTACGGAAGGTCTCGACGGTCAGTACGGGACCGAAGACCTCCTCGCGGACGACCCGCATCTCGCGGTGGCACTGGTCGAGGACGGTCGGCTCGTAGAAGTACCCGGTGGCGGGGCGGTGTTCACCGGGCTCGGGCCGCTTGCCGCCGGACCGCAGCACGGCGCCCTCGGCGAGCGCGGACGCGACGTACTCCTCGGTCTTCGCCAACTGCCGCTCGGATACAAGGGGTCCGCACTCGACGCCCTCGCCGGTGCCCCGGCCGAGGCGGATCTTCGCGGCGCGACGGGCGAGTTCGGCGACGAAGCGCTCGCGCAGCGACTCCTCGACGATGAGGCGCGAACCGGCGGAGCAGACCTGGCCGCTGTGGATGAACGCGGCGTTCAGGGCCTGGTCGACGGCGGTGTCGAAACCCTCGTCGGTGGCGCAGGAGTCGGCGAAGACGACGTTCGGGTTCTTCCCGCCGAGCTCCAGCGCGACCTTCTTCACGCCGGGCGCGGCGGCCGCCATCACCTTCGTACCGCTGGCCAGTCCGCCGGTGAACGACACGAGGTCCACGTCGGGGTGGTCGGCCATCCGGGCGCCCACGGGGTCGCCGGCGCCGGTCACCAGATTGGCGACGCCCGGCGGCAGCCCGGCCTCGGTGAGCAGGTCGATCAGCGCGACGGTGCTGAGCGGGGTGATCTCGCTCGGCTTGACCACAAAAGTGTTGCCCGCGGCGAGCGCCGGGGCAATCTTCCAACTCGCCTGGAGAAGCGGATAGTTCCACGGGGTGATGAGCGCGCAGACGCCGACGGGTTCGTGCACGACGACGCTGTGCACGTCCGGGGACCCGGCGTCCACGACCCGGCCGCCGCTCTCGTTGGTGACGAGATCGGCGAAGTAGGCGAAGGCGTCGGCGACACAGTCGACATCGACGCGCCCCTCCTCGACGGTCTTGCCGGCGTCCCGGCTCTCCAGCCCCCCGAGCGCTTCCCGGTCCCGCCGCAGCAGCCCGGCGACCCGCCGCAGCAACGCGGCCCGCTCGGCGGCGGACGTCCGGGGCCAGACCCCCGCTCCCCCGTCGAAGGCCCTGCGCGCGGCGTCAACGGCGGCGTCGACATCCTCGGCCCCGCCCTCGGACACCACCGCGAACGGCATGGCATCGGCGGGGTCGATGATCTCGCGTGTGGCGCCGGAGGCGGCTTCGCGCCACTCTCCGTCCACAAAGATGGTCTGTTGTGCCGACACGTCGCGTTTGGCCTTCCGTTCCCGATATAAACCGTCACCAGCAACAACTGGCGATCTGGGCCCCTGCCCCGGGATGGAGGAAGCATGCGTATTCGATGGCCGAAAGTGTTCAGGGTCACTCGACGGTGGCGGGCTCGACGGTGCGCGGCCCGTCACCCCGGGCAGCACAAGGGCCCCTCGCTGGGGGGCGAGGGGCCCTTGAGTACGGGGTTACGGCGGCTCAGGCCGCCGCGGTGTCGGTCAGACGGCCGACTTGTTGCCGTCGACCAGCGCCGAGCGGCCGAAGATGCTGACCGCCTGGTAGTACGTCCACGCCGTGCCGTCGCACGAGACCTTCGTGGCGCCCGAGTAGCCGGCGCAGACCCGCTTCAGGTCCGAGTAGAACGCGTTGTCCAGCCGGGCCTTGTTGGCGTCGAAGGAACCGGCCGCCTTGTAGTTGCGGTAGCCGAAGTCGTGGCGCGCACAGGACGTCTGGAACGGGAAGCCGAAGGGGTTGTCCGGCGAGGACGAGCAGTAGTCCGTGGACCAGTCGAAGCCGTACGCGGACCAGGAGCCCTGGTTGCCCCGCGCGGAGACCCACGAGTTGTAGCTGGCGGCGCTGGTCTGCGTCCAGTTGCTCAGGACCTGCGGCTTGTCGGCCGGCGCGGCGGCGGCCGAGTTCACCGACATCAGGGTGGCGGGGAGAGCGAGAGCAAGGGCGGCGAGCGGCATGGCCAGACGACGGCGCATTAGGAGAACCTCCGGTGGGGCGACAGGTTGACGCTCCGTGTCCGGTGACACGGAACTTCCCTCAGAGCGAGCGGCGCGGTCGCCGCACGGGTCTACGCGCGATGACCGACGCGGGAATGGTCCCCCAGAAACAGCGCGGTGTAACCATGTCCATGACGAAACAAGTGGAAAACAGGGGGCCAACTCATCGACATAAGCGGCAACTTGGTGTTCGACGGGCACACCCCGGGAGCGGTCCCTGTCGCGCCGGCGGCTCAGCGCGCGTGAATCGCCGCTCCGCGCACGCCGGTTGGCACGAAAAAGCTCCCGGCGGCCGAGTGACGGCTGCCGGGAGCTCCGGTCGTAACTACGTACGCGTACGACCACGTACGCCTGTGCGCAACGGTCAGAGCAGCCCGAGCTCGCGGACCGCGTCGCGCTCCTCGGTCAGCTCCTTCACCGAGGCGTCGATGCGCGCACGGGAGAAGTCGTTGATGTCCAGGCCCTGGACGATCTCGTACACACCGTTCTTCGTGGTCACGGGGAACGAGGAGATGATGCCCTCCGGGACTCCGTACGAGCCGTCCGACGGGATGCCCATGGAGGTCCAGTCGCCCTCGGGGGTGCCGTTGACCCACGTGTGCACGTGGTCGATGGCGGCGTTGGCGGCCGAGGCCGCCGAGGAGGCGCCGCGCGCCTCGATGATCGCCGCGCCGCGCTTGGCGACGGTCGGGATGAAGGTGTCGGCGAGCCACTGCTCGTCGTTGACCGTCTCGGCGGCGTTCTTGCCCGCGATCTCCGCGTGGAAGATGTCCGGGTACTGGGTGGCCGAGTGGTTGCCCCAGATGGTCAGCCGCCTGATGTCGGAGACGGCCGCACCGGTCTTCGCGGCGAGCTGCGAGATCGCGCGGTTGTGGTCGAGGCGGGTCATCGCGGTGAATCGCTCGGCCGGTACGTCGGGGGCCGCGGCCTGCGCGATGAGCGCGTTGGTGTTGGCCGGGTTGCCGACGACGAGGACCTTGATGTCGTCCGCGGCGTTGTCGTTGATGGCCTTGCCCTGCGGCTTGAAGATGCCACCGTTGGCGGAGAGCAGATCGCCGCGCTCCATGCCCTTGGTACGGGGGCGGGCGCCGACGAGCAGCGCGACGTTGGCGCCGGAGAACGCGGCGTTGGCGTCATCGGTGATCTCGATGCCGCGGAGCAGCGGGAAGGCGCAGTCGTCGAGCTCCATGGCGGTGCCCTCGGCGGCCTTCAGCCCCTGCGGGATCTCCAGGAGACGCAGGCTGACCGGCACATCCGCGCCGAGCAGTTGACCGGAGGCGATGCGGAAGAGCAGCGCGTAGCCGATCTGGCCGGCTGCGCCGGTGACGGTGACATTCACGGGAGTGCGGGTCATGGCGGTCTCCGTTAGACAGCGGTGGAACGGCGGGCGGCAGGGGCCCTGCCCCTGGTGCGGGCCATCTCTCCGACGGTGGGTGAATCTTGTCTTGACGTGAAGAGACAACCGCCGGTCA
>NZ_JARJHW010000202.1:0-12856 GCF_040560175.1 Streptomyces panacea | reverse complement strand
AGAGACAGCCCCAGCACCCCGCCTCTTATCGGATCGGCCCCGGAAGCCCCGGCAGCGCCAGCCCCGTACGATGGGTACGGCCGTGGCGTGTCCGCCCGGCAGGCGTACGAGGAAAACAACGCCGCATCCCACGATCGAGAGAAGCGCCAGCCAGCATGCCCACGCGCCACGACATCCGTAACGTCGCCATCGTCGCCCACGTCGACCATGGCAAGACCACTCTGGTCGACGCCATGCTGAAGCAGGCCGGCGCGTTCGCCGCGCACGCCGCCGAGCACCTCGACGACCGGATGATGGACTCGAACGACCTGGAGCGTGAGAAGGGCATCACGATCCTCGCCAAGAACACGGCGGTGAAGTACCACCCCAAGGAGGGTGGTACGGGTGACATCCCGAACCTGGTCACGATCAACATCATCGACACCCCCGGCCACGCCGACTTCGGCGGTGAGGTCGAGCGCGGCCTGTCGATGGTCGACGCGGTCGTCCTCCTCGTCGACGCCTCCGAGGGCCCGCTGCCGCAGACGCGTTTCGTTCTGCGCAAGGCGCTGACGGCCAAGCTGCCGGTGATCCTGTGCATCAACAAGACGGACCGGCCCGACGCCCGTATCGCCGAGGTCGTGGACGAGACGTACGACCTCTTCCTCGACCTGGACGCGGACGAGGACCAGATCGAGTTCCCGATCGTCTACGCCTGTGCGCGTGACGGCGTCGCCTCGCTGACCAAGCCCGAGGACGGCACCGTCCCGGCCGACAGCACCAACCTTGAGCCGTTCTTCACCACGATCCTGGGCTCCGTCCCGGCTCCGGTGTACGACGAGGACGCACCGCTCCAGGCCCACGTCACCAACCTGGACGCCGACAACTTCCTCGGCCGTATCGCGCTCTGCCGCGTCGAGCAGGGCGAGCTGAAGAAGGGCCAGACCGTCACGTGGATCAAGCGTGACGGCACGATGTCCAACGTCCGCATCACCGAGCTGATGATGACGGAGGCCCTCACCCGCAAGCCCGCCGAGAAGGCGGGACCGGGTGACATCTGTGCCATCGCCGGTATCCCGGACATCATGATCGGCGAGACCCTGGCCGACCTGGAGAACCCGATCGCGCTGCCGCTGATCACGGTGGACGAGCCGGCCATCTCGATGACCATCGGTACGAACACCTCGCCGCTCGTCGGCAAGGGCGGCAAGGGCCACAAGGTCACCGCCCGCCAGGTGAAGGACCGTCTGGACCGCGAGCTGATCGGTAACGTCTCGCTGCGGGTCCTGGACACCGAGCGTCCCGACGCCTGGGAGGTGCAGGGCCGCGGCGAGCTGGCGCTGGCCATCCTGGTCGAGCAGATGCGCCGTGAGGGCTTCGAGCTGACGGTCGGCAAGCCCGAGGTCGTCACCAAGGACATCGGCGGCAAGCTGCACGAGCCGATCGAGCGCATGACGATCGACTGCCCCGAGGAGCACCTGGGCCCGATCACGCAGCTGATGGCGACCCGCAAGGGCCGTATGGAGACCATGACCAACCACGGGTCCGGCTGGATCCGGATGGAGTGGATCGTGCCCTCCCGCGGACTCATCGGCTTCCGTACGGAGTTCCTCACCCAGACCCGCGGCACCGGCATCGCGCACTCGATCTTCGAGGGCCACGAGCCGTGGTTCGGCGAGCTGCGGACCCGTAACAACGGCTCGCTGGTCGCGGACCGTTCGGGCTCGGTGACCCCGTTCGCGATGGTCAACCTCCAGGAGCGCGGTGTCATCTTCACCGAGCCGGGCACCGAGGTGTACGAGGGCATGATCATCGGTGAGAACTCACGCGCCGACGACATGGACGTGAACATCACCAAGGAGAAGAAGCTCACCAACATGCGCGCGGCCTCCGCCGACACCACGGAGAACGTGGTGCCGCCGCGCAGGCTGTCGCTGGAGCAGTCCCTGGAGTTCTGCCGCGACGACGAGTGCATCGAGGTGACCCCGGAGACGGTCCGTATCCGCAAGGTCGTCCTGGACCAGAAGGAGCGTGGCCGCGCGGCCTCCCGCGCCAAGCGCTGACCCACGGCGGATGTACGTTTCCCCGGCCCGGCCCGCGAGGTGCCGGGCCGGAGGTCTGAGGAGGCCCGTCCTCCGGATCGCGCCCTACCGTCACGCGACGCCCGGACAGTAGGCTGTTTCGCCCGAGCTGGGGAATTCTGTCAACTCGTTTTCCTTGCCGAAACGTCCGGATACCGGGTACCGCTCACCGGAAGCTGCGTTAACAGTCCGTTTCGCGGGTGTCTGTCTGTGCTTACTTTGTCCGGATTTCGGGCGTAGGTGGTAGCTCGATGTTGTCAAAACGAGACGCTGTAAGTGTGGTTTACAGGTCGGGCGTACTTAATAGTTGGCTCCATTGAGCTCGGGTCAATGGGTCATGCGCTGTGGGGGGCGCCGACTCACGAGCGCACTCGGGGTATCTGTCGAGCCTGCTGCCAGGGGTGTCAGCGCGCGTAGACAAGCCCCCTCTTGTTTGTGACTAACGGACTCATGAGGAGGAACCCATGCGCGGTGCCAAGAGCGCCAAGTGGGTAGTCGGCGCGATAGTCGTGGCCCTGGCGGCGACGGCCTGTGGTGGCGGCGACGGCGATAACGGCAGCGAGTCGGCTTCGAAGGAGAAGGGCAAGCCCGCCGGTTACATCTCCATAGACAACGGCGAGCCGCAGAAGCCGCTGATCCCGGCAGACACCAACGAGTCCGTCGGCAGCTACGTCATCCAGGCAGTGTTCACCCAGCTGCTGGACTTCGACTCCAAGGGCGACATCGTCTACACGAACGCCGAGTCGGTGAAGTCGACCGACTCCAAGACCTGGACGGTCAAGCTCAAGCCGGGCTGGAAGTTCCACGACGGCACCCCCGTCACCGCCGACTCGTACGTCAAGGCGTGGAACTGGTATGCCAACGTCAAGAACAACCAGCAGAACGCCTTCTGGTTCGGCGACATCGCCGGCTACGAGGACGTCCACCCGGAGAAGGGTGACCCGAAGGCCGACGCGATGTCGGGTCTGAAGGTCGTCGACGACACCACCTTCACCATCGAGCTCTCCGCTCCGGTGCCGTACTTCGAGTACAAGCTCGGCTACGCGACCTTCGCGCCGCTGCCGGAGGTGTTCTACAAGGACACCAAGGCGTTCGGCCAGGCGCCGGTCGGCAACGGTCCCTACATCTTCGAGAAGTGGGACCACAAGAAGCTCATCCAGGTCAAGGCCAACCCTGACTACCAGGGTCCGAACAAGGCCAAGAACAAGGGTGTCCTCTTCAAGAACTACGCGACCATCGAGGCCGCGTACCAGGACCTCCTCTCCGGCAACCTGGACCTGGTCAAGCAGGTCGGCCCGAAGGACCTGCCGAAGTACAAGCAGGACCTCGGCGACCGCGCGGTCGACCAGCCGTTCGCGGGTGTCCAGAGCATCGTGCCGGCGTTCTACTCGAAGACCTTCAAGGACATCGACCCGAAGGTCATCCAGGGTCTGTCCATGGCGATCGACCGCGACACGATCACCAAGACCGTTCTCAACGGCACCCGCAAGCCCGCCACCAGCTTCACGCCCCCCGGCGTGGCCGGTAACCAGGACCTGGGTACGGACATCTTCACGTTCGACCCGAAGAAGGCCAAGGCGCTGGTGACCGAGGGCGGCGGCGTCCCGGACAACAAGATGTGGATCCAGTACAACGCCGACGGTGGTCACAAGGAGTGGGTGACCGCGGTCTGCGAGTCGATCCGCAACTCCACCGGTGTGGAGTGCATCCCGGACGTCAAGCCGGACTTCCAGACCGACCTGGAGGCTCGCGACAACGACCAGGTCAAGGCCGCCTACCGTGGTGGCTGGATCGCGGACTACCCGGTGAACGTCAACTTCATGCGGGAGCTGTACGGCACCACCGCTGAGGCGAACAACGGCCGGTTCTCCGACAAGGAGGTCGACGCCGCGTTCAAGAAGGGCGACAACGCCGCGTCCCTGGAGGAGTCGATCGCGGCTTACCAGGAGGCCGAGAAGCTGCTTCTCACGAAGATGCCGGCGATCCCGCTGTGGGAGTACAAGACCAACGGTGGCTTCTCCAAGGCTGTGGACAACGTGACGATCGACTTCCACGGTGACTACAACATCACCGAAGTCACGGTCAAGTAGTCAGCCCGAGGGCCATACCCCCACTCGGCCATTAGCCGCCCGTCAAAGGCGGTAGGCCCCCAGGGGCCGCTCCCTGAATCAAGGGAGCGGCCCCCAGGGGCTTCAGTTATCCATTCGGAGGCAAACATGGGGCGTTACGTCGCGCGGCGACTGCTCCAGATGATCCCGGTCTTCCTCGGGTCAACCTTGCTGGTCTTCTCCATGATGTACGCGCTGCCCGGTGACCCTGTGCGCGCGCTCGCCGGAGAGCAGACAGTCGATCCCACGCAGATCGCTGCCATGAAGAAGAGTCTCGGTCTCGATCTGCCGCTCTGGCACCAGTACTGGAACTACCTCATCGGCTTGTTCCAGGGTGACTTCGGCACCCAGATAGCCAGCGGCAGACCCGTCGCCGACATCATCTCGGAGGCGTTCCCGATCACGGTCAGGCTGACCGTGTTCGCCTTCACCTTCACCGTGCTCGTCGGCATTTCCATGGGCGTCTTCGCCGGACTCAAGGCCGACCAGCTCCGGGACCGGGGACTGCTCGTCCTGACGCTTCTGCTGATTTCCGTTCCTTCCTTCGTGCTCGGCTTCCTCGGCCAGTACCTCTTCGCCTTCCAGCTCGGCTGGGTGGATCCGAACGTGAGCGCGGAAGCGAACTGGAACGAGCTGTTCCTGCCGGCCGTCGTACTCGGTTCGCTGTCGCTGGCGTACGTGGCCCGCCTCACCCGTACCTCGGTCGCCGAGAACCTGCGCGCCGACTACATGCGTACCGCCGTGGCCAAGGGCCTGCCCCGCCGCCGCGTCATCGGCGTGCACCTGATGCGCAATTCCATGATCCCGGTGGTGACGTTCCTCGGCACCGACCTCGGCGCCCTGTTGGGCGGCGCGGTCGTCACCGAAGGCATCTTCAACGTCAAGGGTGTCGGCTGGAGCGTCTTCGACGCGCTGAAGCACCGCGAGGGCGCCACGGTCGTGGGCATCGTGACCCTCATCGTGGTCGTCTATCTCGTCGCCAGTCTGCTCGTCGACCTGCTCTACGCGGTCCTGGACCCGAGGATCCGTTATGCCTGAGGCACTCAAGGACACCGTCACCGAGCCCGGCATGGGCGAGCCGATCGATGCTCCGAAGACAGAACCCGCGGACGGCAAGGTGGGCAAGCCCCGCAGCCTCTGGTCCGACGCCTGGCACGACCTGCGGCGCAATCCGCTGTTCGTCGTCTCCGCCCTGCTGATCGTCTTCCTGCTGACCATGGCGGTCTTCCCGGGGTGGTTCACCAGCGCCGACCCGCGCTACGCCGACCTCGCCCATCACTATCTGCAGAAGCCCAAGTGGGGCAACTTCTTCGGGGAAGACTGGTTCGGCTACGACATCCAGGGCCGGTCGATCTACGCGCGTGTCGTGTACGGCGCCCGTGCCTCGATCACTGTCGCGCTGGTGGTCACCCTGCTCGTCACGGTGCTCGGCACCGTCGTCGGAATGCTCGCCGGCTACTTCGGCGGCTGGATCGACACCCTGCTGTCCCGGATCACCGACATCTTCTTCGGCGTCCCGTTCATCCTCGGCGCGATGGTCGTCCTGACCTCGTTCGAGGAGCGTCACGTCTGGGTCGTGATCCTGTCCCTTGCCTTCCTGGGCTGGACACAGATCGCCCGTGTCGCCCGCGGCTCCGTCCTCACCATCAAGCAGGCCGACTACGTGATGGCGGCCAAGGCGCTCGGCGCCTCGACCACCCGCATCCTGCTCCGGCACATCATGCCCAACGCGATCGCCCCGGTGATCGTGGTGGCGACCATCGCCCTGGGCGGTTACATCTCGGCCGAGGCCACGCTCTCCTTCCTGGGCATCGGCCTCGCGGAGCCGACCGTTTCGTGGGGCGTCGACATCTCGTCGGGCCAGGAGCAGCTGCGCAACGCCGCGTTCGTCCTGATCATCCCGTCGGTCATGGTGTCGATCACTGTCCTGGCGTTCATCATGCTCGGCGATGCGGTACGCAACGCCCTCGATCCGAAACTGCGCTGAGGGAGGCGTACATGACCATCATCGACAAGACGGCGGACGTTCCTTCTCCCCGCGGTTCGGACGCGAGTGGCACCCCACTGCTCGAAGTCCGTGACCTGCACGTGGAGTTCCACACCCGTGACGGTGTGGCAAAGGCGGTCAACGGAGTCAACTACAGCGTCAGCTCCGGCGAGACCCTCGCCGTGCTCGGCGAGTCGGGCTCCGGCAAGTCCGTGACCGCGCAGGCGATCATGGGCATCCTGGACATGCCGCCGGGGAGCATTCCCCGCGGCGAGATCTTCTTCCGCGGCGAAGACATGCTCAAGATGGGCAACGAGGAGCGGCGGCTCATCCGCGGCCGGAAGATCGCGATGATCTTCCAGGACGCGCTGTCCTCGCTCAACCCGGTGCTCTCCGTCGGCTATCAGCTCGGCGAGATGTTCCGCGTGCACCAGGGCCTCTCCAAGAAGGAGGCCAAGGCCAAGTCCGTCGAGCTGATGGACCGCGTACGCATCCCGGCGTCGAAGGAGCGGGTGAACGACTACCCGCACCAGTTCTCCGGCGGAATGCGCCAGCGCATCATGATCGCCATGGCGCTCGCGCTGGAGCCCGATCTGATCATCGCGGACGAGCCGACCACCGCGCTGGACGTGACCGTCCAGGCGCAGGTCATGGACCTGCTGGCGGAGTTGCAGCGCGAGCTGAACATGGGTCTGATCCTGATCACCCACGACCTCGGCGTCGTCGCCGACGTCGCGGACAAGATCGCGGTCATGTACGCGGGCCGGATCGTCGAGACCGCCCCCGTGCACGAGTTGTACAAGCGTCCCGCGCACCCGTACACCCGCGGTCTGCTCGACTCGATCCCGCGCCTGGACCAGAAGGGCCAGGAGCTCTACGCGATCAAGGGCCTGCCGCCCAACCTCACGCGGATTCCGTCCGGCTGTGCCTTCAACCCGCGCTGCCCGTCGGCGCAGGACATCTGCCGTACGGACATCCCGGCGCTGCTTCCCGTCACCGAGCGGGACGGTGGCGAGCTGCCGGGCCGCGGCAGCGCGTGCCACTTCTGGAAGGAGACGATCCATGGCTGAGCCGACCAGGAATGACGACTCCATGGACGCGACCCCGAACGTCACCGAGGTCGAGACGGCCGACGCCGCCACGGTCGAGGAGTCTGTCGCCGCCATCGAGGCGCCGGCCGAGCGCGGGGAGCCGATCCTCCAGGTGCGCAACCTGGTCAAGCACTTCCCGCTGACCCAGGGCATCCTGTTCAAGAAGCAGATCGGCGCGGTCAAGGCCGTCGACGGCATCTCCTTCGACCTCTACCAGGGCGAGACGCTGGGCATCGTCGGCGAGTCGGGCTGTGGCAAGTCCACGGTCGCCCGGCTGCTGATGACGCTGGAGACGGCGACCGCGGGCGAGGTCTTCTACAAGGGCCAGGACATCACCCGGCTGTCCGGGCGGGCGCTCAAGGCGGTCCGCCGGAACATCCAGATGGTCTTCCAGGACCCGTACACCTCGCTGAACCCGCGTATGACGGTCGGCGACATCATCGGCGAGCCCTTCGACATCCACCCCGAGGTGGCGCCGAAGGGTGACCGAAGGGGCAAGGTCCAGGACCTGCTCGACGTCGTGGGACTGAACCCGGAGTACATCAACAGGTACCCGCACCAGTTCTCCGGCGGTCAGCGCCAGCGCATCGGCATCGCGCGTGGTCTCGCGCTCAACCCCGAGATCATCATCTGCGACGAGCCGGTCTCGGCGCTGGACGTGTCCGTGCAGGCGCAGGTCATCAACCTGATGGAGAAGCTCCAGGACGAGTTCAACCTGTCCTACATCTTCATCGCGCACGACCTGTCGATCGTCCGGCACATCTCCGACCGGGTCGGTGTCATGTACCTCGGCAAGATGGCCGAGATCGGTACGGACACCCAGATTTACGACCACCCGACGCACCCCTACACCCAGGCGCTGCTCTCCGCGGTCCCGGTCCCGGACCCGGAGGCCCGCGTCGGGCGCGACCGGATCATCCTCTCCGGCGACGTGCCGTCCCCGGCGAACCCGCCGTCCGGCTGCCGCTTCCGTACCCGCTGCTGGAAGGCCGAGGAGAAGTGCGCCCAGGAGGTCCCGCTGCTGGCGATCCCCGAGCGCTTCGTCACCTCGACCACCCCGGCGGCGCACGAGTCGGCCTGCCACTTCGCCGAGGAGAAGGACGTCATCCACGCCGTGTGAGACGCCGTTGAACGAACGACGAGAGGCCCGGACCGTACGCGGTCCGGGCCTCCGTCATGTCCACGCACGGGTGCCCAATACATGCGCAACAGCTGAAACGGAGTGATATTTGGGCCTAAGTGACAGTCAGGACTCAGGAGGAACTCCATGCGCGGAGCCACGCACGCCAAGTGGGCCGCAGGTGCGCTCGCCGTCGCCCTCACGGCGACGGCCTGCGGCGGCGGCGGGGGGAGCGGCAGTGGCGGGGGTGGCACGGACGGAGTGCTCAGCTCGTCCTGGGGCGACCCGCAGAACCCGCTGGAGCCCGCCAACACCAACGAGGTCCAGGGCGGCAAGGTCCTCGACATGGTCTTCCGGGGGCTGAAGCGGTACAACCCGAAGACCGCCAAGGCCGAGAACATGCTCGCCGAGAAGATCGACACCACGGACTCGACCAACTTCACCATCACCGTGAAGAGCGGCTGGACCTTCAGCAACGGCGAGAAGGTCACCGCGAAGTCGTTCGTGGACGCCTGGAACTACGGCGCGAACCTGACGAACAACCAGCGCAACGCCTACTTCTTCGGCCAGATCGACGGCTACACGGCCGTCCACCCCGACTCGGGCAAGCCCACCGCCACCACGCTGTCCGGCCTCAAGGTCACCGGCCCCCAGACCTTCACCGTCAAGCTCTCCCAGAAGTTCTCCACCTGGCCGGACACCCTCGGGTACGCCGCGTTCGCGCCCCTGCCCTCCGCGTTCTTCACCGACCACGCGGGCTGGCTCTCCAAGCCGGTCGGCAACGGGCCGTACAGCATCGACTCGTACACCAAGGGCTCGCAGATGTCCCTGCGCAAGTGGGACAAGTACCCGGGCCCGGACAAGGCGCAGAACGGCGGCGTCGACCTGAAGGTCTACACCGACAACAACACCGCCTACACCGACCTGACGGCCGGCAACCTGGACCTCGTCGACGACGTCCCGGCCTCCCAGCTCAAGAACGCGCCCTCCGACCTGGGATCCCGCTACATCAACACCCCTGCGGGCATCATCCAGACCCTCGCCTTCCCGTACTACGACAAGGCATGGAACACCCCGAACGCCGTGAAGGTCCGGACCGGTCTGTCGATGGCGATCAACCGCAAGCAGATCACCGAGACGATCTTCCAGAAGACCCGTACCCCGGCCACCGACTGGACCTCCCCGGTGCTCGGCACTTCGGGCGGCTTCCAGGCCGGTCTCTGCGGCAAGGCCTGCGACTACGACCCCGCCGCCGCGAAGAAGTTGATCACCGACGGCGGTGGCCTCCCGGGCGGCCGTATCCAGCTCTCGTACAACGCGGACACCGGCTCCCACAAGGACTGGATCGACGCCGTCTGCAACAGCATCAACAACACCCTCGGCAACGACCGGGCGTGCGTGGGCAGGCCGATCGGCACCTTCGCGGACTTCCGCAGCCAGATCACCCAGCAGAAGATGCCCGGCCCCTTCCGGGCCGGCTGGCAGATGGACTACCCGCTGATCCAGAACTTCCTCCAGCCGCTGTACTTCACCAACGCCTCGTCCAACGACGGCAAGTGGACCAACGCCCAGTTCGACAAGCTCGTCAACGAGGCGAACGCCGAGACCGACACCCAGACCGCGATCAAGAAGTTCCAGCAGGCCGAGGGCGTCGTACGGGACAACATGGCCGCCATCCCGCTCTGGTACCAGAACGGCAGCGCCGGCTACTCGGAGCGGCTGAGCAACGTCGCGCTGAACCCCTTCAGCGTCCCCGTCTACAACGAGATCAAGGTCAGCTGACGCCGAAGGTCGCCCGGCCCGGCGCACCCTCCCCGCGCCGGGCCGCAGCCCTTCCCCCGCCACGTACGGCCGACGACGCGTTCGGCCGACGACGCGTACGGCCAAGGACCCGTACGGCCCAAGGACCCGACCACGACCCCCGGAGCCCGTCATGGGACGTTATGTGATCCGGCGTCTGCTGCAGATGATCCCGGTCTTCATCGGCGCGACGATGCTGATCTTCCTCATGGTCAACGTGATGGGCGATCCCATCGCGGGTCTCTGCGGCGAGCGGCAGTGCGACCCGGCGACCGCCGCGCAGCTGCGCAGCCAGTTCGGGCTCGACAAGCCGGTGTGGCAGCAGTACCTCACCTACATGGGCCACGTCTTCACCGGCGACTTCGGTACGGCCTTCAACGGCCAGAAGGTCACCGAGCTGATGGGCACGGCCTTCCCGATCACCATCCGGCTGACGATCGTCGCGATCGTCTTCGAGATCATCATCGGCATCGCGCTCGGCGTGGTCACCGGGCTGCGGCGCGGCCGGCCGGTCGACAGCGGCGTCCTGCTGCTGACCCTGGTCGTCATCTCCGTACCGACGTTCGTGACCGGCCTGATCGTGCAGCTGCTCCTCGGGGTGAAGTGGAACATCATCTCCCCGTCGGTCTCCACGGCGGCCCCGCTCGACGAACTGATCGTGCCGGGCCTCGTGCTGGCCTCCGTGTCCCTGGCGTACGTCACCCGGCTGACCCGGACCTCCATCGCCGAGAACAACCGCTCCGACTATGTCCGCACCGCCGTCGCCAAGGGCCTGCCGAGACATCGCGTGATCACCCGGCATCTGCTCCGCAACTCGCTCATCCCGGTCATCACCTTCATCGGCACCGACATCGGCGCCCTGATGGGCGGCGCGATCGTCACCGAGCGGATCTTCAACATCCACGGCGTCGGCTACCAGCTCTACCAGGGCATCCTGCGCCAGAACACCCAGACCGTCGTCGGCTTCGTGACGATCCTCGTCATCGTCTTCCTGCTCGCAAATCTGCTGGTCGACCTGCTCTACGCCGTACTCGACCCGAGGATCCGCTATGCCTGAGCCAGAGCCCCCGAAGGACGAGGGAGCCATCGCCCCGACCGGTGCCGGCGGCTCCATGGACCTCGCCACCAGCGACGGCGCCGGCCTCGAAGGGCTCGACCAGGGCGAAGCCAAGGGCCACGGAAAGGGACCCGACGAGAAGCCCCGCAGCCTCTGGTCCGACGCCTGGCGCGACCTGCGCCGCAACCCGGTCTTCATCATCTCGGGCCTCGTCATCGTCTTCCTGGTGATCATCGCGATCTGGCCCCAGCTGATCGCCTCGGGCAACCCGCTCTCCTGCGACCTCGCCAAGGCACAGGAGGGCTCCCAGCCCGGCCACCCCTTCGGCTTCACCGCCCAGGGCTGCGACGTCTACACCCGTACCGTCTACGGCGCCCGCGCCTCGGTCACCGTCGGCGTCTGCTCCACCCTCGGGGTCGCGATCGTCGGAACCGTACTCGGCGGTCTGGCCGGCTTCTTCGGCGGCTTCTGGGACGCGATCCTCTCCCGCGTCACCGACATCTTCTTCGGCATCCCGGTGGTCCTCGGCGGCCTTGTCCTGCTCTCCGTGGTCACCAGCTCCACCGTCTGGCCCGTCATCGGCTTCATGGTGCTGCTCGGCTGGCCGCAGATCTCCCGGATCGCCCGCGGCTCCGTCATCACCATCAAGCAGAACGACTTCGTCCAGGCGGCGCGCGCCCTCGGCGCCTCCAACTCACGGATGATGCTGCGCCACGTGCTGCCCAACGCGGTCGCCCCGGTCATCGTGGTCGCGACCATCGCGCTCGGCACGTACATCGCGCTGGAGGCGACCCTGTCCTACCTCGGCGTGGGCCTCAAACCGCCCTCCGTGTCCTGGGGCATCGACATCTCCGACGCGTCGAAGTTCATCCGCAACGCCCCGCACATGCTGCTCTGGCCGGCCGGCGCCCTCGCCGTCACCGTGCTCGCCTTCATCATGCTCGGCGACGCGGTGCGCGACGCCCTCGACCCCAAGCTGCGCTGAGGAGCCGGTCCATGTTGCTCGAAGTGCGCGATCTGCATGTGGAGTTCCACACGCGCGACGGCGTCGCGAAGGCGGTCAACGGGGTCAGCTACTCGGTCGACGCGGGCGAAACCCTCGCCGTGCTCGGCGAGTCGGGCTCCGGCAAGTCCGTCACCGCGCAGGCGATCATGGGCATCCTGGACGTCCCGCCCGGCAGGATCGCGGGCGGTGAGGTGCTGTTCAAGGGCCAGGACCTGCTCAAGGTCAAGGAGGACCAGCGGCGCAGGATCCGCGGCGCCGACATGGCGATGATCTTCCAGGACGCCCTCTCCTCGCTCAACCCGGTGCTGAGCGTGGGCGCGCAGCTCGGCGAGATGTTCGTCGTCCACCGCGGGATGTCCCGCAAGGACGCGCGGGCGAAGGCCGTCGAACTCATGGACCGGGTACGGATCCCGGCGGCCAAGGAGCGGGTGAACGACTACCCGCACCAGTTCTCCGGCGGTATGCGCCAGCGCATCATGATCGCCATGGCGATGGCACTCGAACCCTCGCTGATCATCGCCGACGAGCCGACGACCGCGCTCGACGTGACCGTCCAGGCCCAGGTCATGGAGCTGCTCGCGGATCTCCAGCGCGAGCTGAACATGGGTCTGATCCTGATCACCCACG
>NZ_JARJHW010000201.1:0-13230 GCF_040560175.1 Streptomyces panacea | reverse complement strand
GCGCCCGGCGCGGCCCCGTCCATCACCCGCCCTCCAATCGCAGGACGGTCCCAGTGATCACCCTCTCCCTCGCCGAGATCGCCACCATCGTCGGCGGACGGTCGCACGACATACCGGATCCGGCCGTCCAGGTCACCGGCCCCGTCGTCATCGACTCCCGCCAGGTGGCCGACGGCAGCCTCTTCGTCGCCTTCGCCGGCGAGAACGTCGACGGCCACGACTACGCCCGCAAGGCCGTCGAGGCGGGCGCCGCGGCCGTACTGGCCGTCCGGCCCGTCGGCGTCCCCGCCATCGTCGTCGAGGACGTCGTGCAGGCCCTCGGCGCCCTCGCACGCGCCGTCGTGGAGCGCGCCGGCGCCACGACCGTCGCGCTCACCGGATCGTCGGGCAAGACCAGCACCAAGGACCTCATCGCCCAACTCCTGCGGCGCGAGGCCCCGACCGTCTGGCCCGACGGCAACCTCAACAACGAGATCGGACTCCCGCTCACCGCCCTGCGCGTCGCCGAGGACACCCGTTTCCTCGTCCTGGAGATGGGCGCACGCTACATCGGGGACATCCGCTACCTCACCGGACTCGTCCCACCGAGGATCGGACTCGTGCTGAACGTCGGCACCGCCCACATCGGCGAGTTCGGCGGACGCGAGCAGATCGCCCTGGCGAAGGGCGAGATGGTCGAGTCGCTGCCGCCCGCCGACGAGGGCGGCGTGGCCGTCCTGAACGCCGACGACCCCCTCGTACGCGCGATGGCCACCCGCACCAAGGCGCGCGTGGTGCTGTTCGGAGAGTCCGACGAAGCAGACGTACGGGCAGAGAACGTCCACGTCGACCCCCTCGGCAGACCCTCCTTCCGCCTTCGAACACCCACCGGGTGCAGGGACCTGACGCTGCGGCTGTACGGTGAGCATCACGTGTCGAACGCGCTCGCCGCGACCGCCGTCGCCCATGAGTTGGGCATGTCCGTCGACGAGATCGCCCTGGCGCTCTCCGAGGCGGAAACCCTCTCCCGCTGGCGTATGGAGGTCACCGAGCGCGCGGACGGCGTGACGATCGTCAACGACGCCTACAACGCGAACCCCGATTCCATGCGAGCAGCGCTCCGCGCGCTGGTCGCCATGGGCGGTGCCGCCAGGGAAACCGGCGGACGCACGTGGGCGGTGCTCGGCCCGATGGCCGAACTCGGTGACGAGGCGCTCGCCGAGCACGACGCGGTCGGACGGCTCGCCGTCCGGCTCAACGTCAGCAAGCTCGTCGCAGTCGGGGGCAGGGAAGCGTCCTGGCTGCGATTGGGCGCCTACAACGAGGGTTCGTGGGGTGAGGAGTCGGTGCACGTGTCCGACGCGCAGGCGGCGGTCGATCTGTTGCGCAGTGAACTGCGTTCGGGAGACGTCGTGCTGGTGAAGGCTTCCAGGTCGGCCGGACTGGAGCGGGTCGCCCAGGCACTGCTCGAGAACGCAGTCGAGGGTGAGGTCTCCGGCCGATGAGGCAGATCCTCTTCGCGGGAGCCATCGGGCTCTTTCTGACCCTGATCGGCACGCCGCTGCTGATCAAGCTGCTGGCCCGCAAGGGCTACGGCCAGTTCATCCGGGACGACGGCCCGCGCAGCCACGGCAGCAAGCAGGGCACACCCACCATGGGTGGCATCGCCTTCATCCTCGCCACCCTGATCGCCTACGCCCTGGCGAAGGTGATCACCGGCGAGGACCCGAGGTTCTCCGGTGTGCTGGTCCTGTTCCTGATGGCGGGGATGGGCCTGGTCGGCTTCCTCGACGACTACATCAAAATCGTCAAACAGCGTTCGCTGGGCCTGCGGGCCAAGGCGAAGATGGCCGGACAGCTGATCGTCGGCATCACCTTCGCGGTGCTCTCGCTCCAATTCGCCGACCTGCGCGGCAACACCCCGGCCTCCACCAAGCTGTCCTTCGTCACGGACTTCGGCTGGTCCATCGGACCGGTGCTGTTCGTGGTCTGGGCGCTGTTCATGATTCTCGCCATGTCCAACGGCGTGAATCTGACGGACGGTCTGGACGGCCTGGCCACCGGCGCGTCGGTGATGGTCTTCGGCGCGTACACCTTCATCGGCCTCTGGCAGTTCCAGGAGTCCTGCGCCAACGCGCTGACGCTGACCAACCCCGACGCCTGTTTCGAGGTACGAGATCCACTCGACCTCGCCGTCGTCGCCTCCGCCCTCATGGGCTCCTGCTTCGGCTTCCTGTGGTGGAACACCTCACCCGCCAAGATCTTCATGGGTGACACCGGCTCGCTCGCGCTCGGCGGCGCCCTCGCGGGCCTCGCCATCTGCTCCCGTACGGAACTCCTGATCGCCCTGCTCGGCGGCCTCTTCGCCCTCATCACCATGTCCGTGGTGATCCAGGTCGGTTCGTTCCGCCTCACCGGCAAGCGCGTCTTCAGGATGGCCCCGCTCCAACACCACTTCGAACTCAAGGGGTGGTCCGAAGTCCTTGTCGTGGTCCGCTTCTGGATCATCCAGGGCATGTGCGTGATCGTCGGACTCGGACTCTTCTACGCGGGCTGGGCGGCCGACAAGTGAGCGACCGTCAGCCGGGCGGCCCCCGGGACCGGTGGCACGGCAAGCGGGTCACCGTCGCCGGTCTCGGGGTCTCCGGGATCCCGGCGGCCCGCGCGCTGCGGGACCTGGGCGCCGAGGTCACGGTCGTCAACGACGGCGACGACGAGCGCGCCCGTACCCAGGCCGCCGAACTGTCCGCCGCCGGTGTCACCGTACGGCTCGGCGACGGCGCGACCCTCCCCGAGGGAACCGAACTCGTCGTCACCACGCCCGGCTGGCAGCCCGACAAGCCCCTCTTCCTGGCCGCCGCCCGGGCCGGCGTACCGATCTGGGGGGACGTCGAACTGGCCTGGCAGCTCAGGGGCCCCGACGCGGCCCCCTGGCTGGCCGTCACCGGCACCAACGGCAAGACCACGACCGTCCGGATGCTCGCCGCGATCCTCCGCGCGGCGGGCCTGCGCACCGAGGCCGTCGGCAACATCGGCGTCTCGCTGCTCGACGCCGTACTGCCCGACGAGAACGGCCGGGAGAAGTACGACGTCCTCGCCGTCGAACTCTCCAGCTACCAGCTGCACTGGGCGCCGAGCCTGCGCGCCCACTCCGCCGCCGTGCTCAACATCGCGCCCGACCACCTCGACTGGCACGGCTCCATGGAGGCGTACACCGCCGACAAGGGCCGGATCTACGAGGGGAACACCGTCGCCTGCGTCTACAACGTCGCCGACAAGGTGACCGAGGACCTGGTGCGCGAGGCCGACGTCGAGGAGGGCTGCCGCGCGATCGGCTTCACCCTCGGCACCCCCGGCCCCTCCCAACTCGGCGTCGTGGAAGGCATCCTGGTCGACCGGGCCTTCGTCGAGAACCGCGCCGCACAGGCCCAGGAGCTCGCCGAGGTCACCGACGTCAACCCGCCCGCCCCGCACAACATCGCCAACGCCCTCGCGGCGGCGGCCCTCGCCCGCGCCTACGGCGTCGCACCAGCCGCCGTACGCGACGGACTGCGCGCCTTCCGCCCGGACCCGCACCGCATCGAACACGTCGCGGACATCGCGGGCGTCAGCTACATCGACGACTCCAAGGCCACCAACACCCATGCCACCGAAGCCTCACTGGCGGCCTACGACCCGATCGTCTGGATCGCCGGCGGGCTCGCCAAGGGCGCGTCCTTCGACGAGCTGGTCGAGAAGTCGGCGAAGCGGCTGCGCGGCGTGGTCCTCATCGGCCGCGACCGGGCGCTGATCGCCGAAGCCCTCGCGCGACACGCCCCCGAAGTCCCGGTCGTGGACCTCGAACAGACGGACACTGGGGCGATGTCGGCCGCGGTCCGTGCGGCGGCGCGCCTCGCGAAGACCGGGGACACCGTCCTGATGGCCCCGGCCTGCGCCTCGATGGACATGTTCGTCAACTACAACAAGCGGGGCGAGGCGTTCGCGGACGCGGTCCGCGCACTCGCCGCCGAGCACGCCTGACCGACCGGCGAGAAGCCCTGCGAGCGCGAGCCGCGACAGCCCCACCGGCCGGTCGTGCCGCGCACGACTGGAGGGGACAGCGAAGATGCCGGCCGACGACACCGCGGGCACGGACCCGCGCCCCGCGCGTCCCTCGGTACGGAGGCGGTTCCCCGCCCTCGTACCGTCCTTCGCCCCGCAGCCCCTCGCGCTGCCAGGAGTGTCCACCGGCGCCGTCACGGGGCCCGCGGGGCCGCCGGTACCGCTCGGCCTCGCGCTGCGCGGCCGGGCCCCCGGAGCGGCCGTACGGCGCGCTCCCGCCGTACGCGGCAGGGCCACCGGACCCGGCGTTCGATCGCCCCGCCCACCGCGCGGCAACAGGGTGCGGCGGGTGTACGAGCGGGCCCGCCGCGCCTGGGACCGGCCGCTCACCGCGTACTACCTGATCTTCGGCGCCGGCCTGCTGCTCACCGTGCTCGGTCTGGTGATGGTCTACAGCGCCTCGATGATCAAGGCGCTGGAGCTCTCGCTGCCCGGCTCGTATTTCTTCCGCAAACAGTTCCTGGCCGCCGTCATCGGCTCCGGACTGATGCTGCTCGCCTCCCGGATGCCCGGCAAACTGCACCGCGCGCTCTCCTACCCGCTGCTCGTCGGCGCCGTCTTCCTGATGGTCCTCGTGCAGGTCCCGGGGATAGGGCACGCGGTCAACGGCAACCAGAACTGGATCTATCTCGGTGGCCCCTTCCAGCTCCAGCCCAGCGAGTTCGGCAAGCTGGCGCTGATCCTGTGGGGCGCCGATCTGCTCGCCCGCAAACAGGACAAGCGGCTGCTGACCCAGTGGAAGCATCTGCTGGTGCCGCTCGTCCCGGTCGCCTTCATGCTGCTCGGTCTGATCATGCTCGGCGGCGACATGGGCACCGCCATCATCCTGACCGCGATCCTCTTCGGACTGCTGTGGCTGGCGGGGGCGCCCACCCGGCTGTTCGGCGCCGTACTCGGCGTCGCCCTCACCCTCGGCTTCATCCTGATCAAGACCAGCGCCAACCGCATGTCCAGGCTCGCCTGCATCGGCGCGACGGACCCCGGTCCCGGCGACCGGTGCTGGCAGGCCGTGCACGGCATCTACGCGCTGGCCTCCGGCGGATGGTTCGGTTCCGGACTCGGCGCGAGTGTGGAAAAATGGGGTCAACTCCCTGAGCCTCACACCGACTTCATCTTCGCCATCACCGGGGAGGAACTGGGGCTGGCGGGGACGCTGTCGGTGCTCGCCCTGTTCGCGGCTCTAGGCTATGCGGGTATCCGCGTGGCCGGACGCACGGAGGACCCCTTCGTGAGGTACGCCGCGGGAGGCGTGACCACGTGGATCACGGCGCAGGCCGTGGTCAACGTCGGTGCGGTGCTCGGTCTCCTGCCGATCGCCGGAGTCCCGCTCCCGCTGTTCTCCTACGGAGGGTCAGCCCTGCTGCCGACCATGTTCGCTGTCGGGCTGCTGATCGCGTTCGCGCGGGAGGATCCCGCGGCGAAGGCGGCGCTGGCCATGCGAAGGCCCGGCGTGAGATGGAAGACGATGAGACGGCGCGCCACACGGCGTCCGTCCGGAGAGCGGTGAATTTCGGTGCATGTCGTACTCGCCGGTGGGGGGACCGCCGGCCACATCGAGCCCGCGCTCGCCCTCGCGGACGCCCTGCGGAGGCAGGACCCCACCGTGGGGATCACGGCCCTCGGTACGGAACGCGGACTCGAGACCAGGCTGGTACCCGAGCGGGGGTACGAACTGGCCCTCATCCCCGCCGTCCCGCTGCCGCGCAGACCCACCCCTGAACTGATCACCGTCCCCGGCCGGCTGCGCGGCACCATCAAGGCCGCCGAGCAGATCCTGGAGCGTACGAAGGCGGACTGCGTCGTCGGCTTCGGCGGCTACGTCGCGCTGCCCGGCTATCTCGCCGCCAAGCGGCTCGGGGTGCCGATCGTCGTGCACGAGGCCAACGCCCGCCCCGGCCTCGCCAACAAGATCGGTTCGCGGTACGCGGCGGCCGTCGCCGTCTCCACCCCGGACAGCAAGCTGCGCGGCGCCCGCTACATCGGCATCCCACTGCGCCGTACGATCGCCACCCTCGACCGGGCGCGGGTACGACCCGAGGCGCGCGCCGCCTTCGGGCTCGACCCGAACCTGCCGACACTGCTTGTCTCCGGCGGCTCGCAGGGCGCCCGCAGGCTCAACGAGGTGGTCCAGCAGGCCGCGCCGCTGCTCCAGCGCTCCGGGATCCAGATCCTGCACGCGGTCGGACCGAAGAACGAAATGCCGCGCGTGGACAACATGCCGGGAATGCCGCCCTACATCCCGGTACCGTATGTGGACCGGATGGATCTCGCCTACGCCGCGGCGGACATGATGCTCTGCCGCGCCGGCGCGATGACCGTCGCCGAACTCTCCGCCGTCGGGCTGCCGGCCGCCTATGTACCGCTGCCCGTCGGCAACGGTGAACAGCGGCTCAACGCCCAGCCGGTGGTGAAGGCGGGCGGCGGACTGCTGGTCGACGACGCCGAACTGACGCCCGAATGGGTCCAGGGCCATGTGCTGCCGGTGCTGTCCGATCCGCACCGGCTGTACGAGATGTCCCGCGCGGCCGCCGAGTTCGGCCGCAGGGACGCGGACGAGCTGCTCGTCGGCATGGTGTACGAGGCGGTCGCAGCGCGCCGTCAGGCATAGGGAGGCAGGGCCAGTGGCCGGACCGACGACCGCCGAGCGTGGTGCGGTACGCAGTGGGTCGGAATCCGGCCGCGCCCGTTCGGGGCGGCCCCCGGCTCGCCGTTTCCGGCTTCCCGGGCGCCGTTCTCTGCTTCTTCTCACTTCCGTGATCGCGTTCTGCGCGGGGGGAATCTGGCTGCTTTACGGCTCCGCCTGGCTACGGGTGGAGCAGGTGAGGAGTTCGGGGCTGGGGGTGCTGAAGCCCGCCGAGGTGGAAGCCGTGGCGGCAGTTCCGATCGCCACCCCGCTGATTTCCGTCGACACGCAAGCGATTGAGCGTCGACTTCGTCAGAAGCTGCCGCGTATCGACTCGGTGGATGTCGTACGGTCATGGCCGAACGGCATCGGTCTGAAAGTGACGGAGCGAAAGCCCGCGCTGCTTATCGAAAAGGGCGCAAAGTTCATCGAAGTGGACGCGAAGGGCGTGCGTTTCGCGACCGTCGAGAAGGCCCCGGAGGGCGTGCCCCTGCTGGAATTGACGGCTGATCAGTCGCCGAGTGTGCGACGCTTCACCACCACTCGTCTGATGTCCGAAGCGGTACGCGTCCGGGACGAACTCCCCGGCAAAGTCGCCGAGGACACCCAGGTGGTGAAGGTCCGTTCGTACGACTCCATCTCGCTGGAGTTGAGCGGCGGACGCACCGTGATGTGGGGGAGCGGCGAGGACGGCGACGCGAAGGCGCGCGCTCTCACCGCTCTCATGAAAGCAGTTCCGAAGGCGGCGCACTTCGATGTGAGTGCTCCCACCGCCCCTTCCGTATCGGGGAGTTGACGCGTATATGTGCTGACCAGCACCCTGGTTGGTCAGCGCGGTGCGTGATCACATAGGGTGAAAAGAAAAACGGGAGGTTCGGCGTGTTCGTTGAACGTGCGCCACGTGTCGACTTAGTGTCCTGTTCGGAAGAGTCCAAGAAGCAGACACTCTGGTAACCCTAAACTTCAACGTTAGGGTTCGGGTCGGCGTCCGGACCGTCCCATCGGCATCAGTCGTCGCGTCGCGACAACAGCGAAGCGACGACACGTAACTCGAGGCGAGAGGCCTTCGACGTGGCAGCACCGCAGAACTACCTCGCAGTCATCAAGGTCATCGGTGTCGGCGGCGGTGGTGTCAATGCCATCAACCGAATGATCGAGGTCGGCCTCAAGGGCGTCGAGTTCATCGCGATCAACACCGACGCACAAGCCCTGTTGATGAGTGACGCCGACGTCAAGCTCGACGTCGGTCGTGAACTCACCCGCGGACTCGGCGCCGGAGCGAACCCGGCAGTCGGCCGCAAGGCGGCAGAGGACCACCGCGAGGAGATCGAGGAGGTCCTCAAGGGGGCCGACATGGTCTTCGTCACCGCCGGCGAAGGCGGTGGAACCGGCACCGGCGGCGCTCCCGTCGTCGCCAACATCGCCCGCTCGCTCGGCGCCCTCACGATCGGCGTCGTCACCCGCCCCTTCACCTTCGAGGGCAGACGGCGCGCGAACCAGGCGGAGGACGGCATCGCCGAACTCCGCGAAGAGGTCGACACCCTCATCGTCATCCCCAACGACCGCCTGCTGTCCATCTCGGACCGTCAGGTCAGCGTCCTGGACGCGTTCAAGTCCGCGGACCAGGTGCTGCTCTCGGGTGTCCAGGGCATCACCGACCTCATCACCACGCCGGGTCTGATCAACCTCGACTTCGCCGACGTCAAGTCCGTGATGTCCGAGGCCGGATCGGCCCTCATGGGCATCGGCTCCGCGCGCGGCGACGACCGCGCGGTGGCCGCGGCGGAGATGGCGATCTCCTCGCCGCTCCTGGAGGCGTCCATCGACGGCGCGCGTGGCGTGCTGCTCTCCATCTCCGGCGGCTCCGATCTCGGTCTCTTCGAGATCAACGAGGCCGCGCAGCTGGTGAGTGAGGCCGCGCACCCCGAGGCGAACATCATCTTCGGCGCCGTCATCGACGACGCCCTCGGTGACGAGGTACGGGTCACCGTCATCGCGGCCGGTTTCGACGGCGGACAGCCGCCGACCCGACGCGAGAGCGGACTGACCTCGGCCAAGCGGGACGACCAGCCGTCCTACCGCCCCTCCGCCCCCGAATCCGACTCGGGCCGCTCCTCCGGCGGACTCGGCACGGTCCCCTCGCGTGACGAGGTGCCCGCCCCCGAGCCGGCTCCGGCGGTCAACGAGAAGCCCCTGCCGCCCGTCTCGCCGCCGCACGTCCCGCCGGCCCGTCCTTACCAGGACACCCAGGTCGAAGAGCTGGATGTTCCGGACTTCTTGAAGTGATAGGACAGCACGACACGCCGGACTCGAGGAGCGGCGCCCATTTCGCCTTCACCGACAGGTGGGGCGGGGTGAGCGCCGCTCCGTACGAGCGGCTCAACCTCGGCGGCGCGGTCGGCGACGACCCCGCCGCCGTACGCGCCAACCGGGCCGCCGCCGCCGAGGCCCTCGGGCTCGACGCGGCGCGGGTCGTCTGGATGAACCAGGTGCACGGTCGCGACGTCGCCGTCGTCGAAGGACCCTGGGAGCCGCGCGAGTCGGGCGGGATCCCGGCGGTGGACGCCGTGGTCACCACCAGCCGAGGGCTCGCCCTCGCCGTACTCACCGCGGACTGCGTCCCGGTCCTGCTGGCCGACCCGGTGGCGGGTGTCGCCGCCGCGGCGCACGCCGGACGCCCCGGACTGGTCGCGGGCGTCGTCCCGGCCGCCGTCGAGGCGATGGTCGCACGGGGCGCCGAACCCTCCCGGATCACCGCCAGGACCGGACCCGCCGTCTGCGGACGCTGCTACGAGGTCCCCGAAGCCATGCGGGCCCAAGTCGCCGGAGCCGTACCGGAGTCCTGGTCCGAGACCAGCTGGGGCACCCCCGCCGTCGATGTCACCGCCGGGGTGCACGCGCAGCTCGCCGCACTCGGGGTCGACGACCGGCACCGCTCGGAGATCTGCACGATCGAGTCGGCGGACCACTTCTCGTACCGCCGCGACCGCACCACCGGACGGCTCGCCGGATATGTCTGGCTGGGAGCGTCATGACCGATCGCGCGGCCGAACTCGCCGAAAATCTTCACAAGGTGGAGACCCGTATCGCGTCCGCCTGCGCGGCGGTCGGCCGCGAACGGGACGACGTGACCCTGATCGTGGTCACCAAGACCTACCCCGCGAGCGATGTCCGGCTGCTGCACGGGCTCGGTGTGCGGCACGTCGCCGAGAACCGCGACCAGGACGCGGCGCCCAAGGCCGCCGCGTGCTCGGATCTGTCGCTGACGTGGCACTTCGTGGGTCAGTTGCAGACCAACAAAGTCCGTTCCGTGGTCGGTTACGCCGATGTCGTGCAGTCTGTCGACCGGGTCAAACTCGTCTCGGCGCTCTCCGCCGCCGTCGTGCGCGCGGATCGTGAACTCGGCGTGCTCATCCAGGTGGCGCTCGACGCCGACTCGGGTGCACGCGGCGAGCGGGGCGGCGTCGCGCCGGACGGAATCGGGGAGTTGGCGGCGGCCGTCGCCGAGGCGCCGGGGCTGCGGCTGGACGGTCTCATGACCGTCGCGCCTCTGGCCGGGCCGTACGCCGATCGCCAACGGGCGGCGTTCGAGCGCCTGCTGGAATTGTCATCCCTGCTGCGCGCGGACCATCCTGCTGCGAACATGGTGTCAGCAGGGATGAGTGCGGACCTCGAAGCCGCCGTGGCGGCCGGAGCGACACATGTGCGCGTTGGTACGGCGGTACTCGGAGTCCGCCCCCGGCTCGGGTAACGTCGCGAAGCAAGTCGGACCACAGCAGAAAATATGGTCATTTCCGCCGAAAGATGGAAAGACCGCGTGGATCGAGGGCACTTGGTGACGAGGCCGATCCACCACAGAGCGGAGGACTCAGAGCATGGCCGGCGCGATGCGCAAGATGGCGGTCTACCTCGGCCTCGTGGAGGACGATGGGTACGACGGCCGGGGTTTCGACCCCGATGACGATTTCGAACCCGAGCCCGAACCCGAACGTGAACACCGGCGCCACCAGCCGGTACACCAGGTCGAACGGGACGAACCGGTACGAGTGGTGCAGCCGCCTCCGCAGCGTGAGCGGGAGCGCCAGCCGGTGCCGGTAGCGGCAGAAAGCGGACGTCCTGCCCGAATCGCCCCCGTGGCGTCCATCACACCTGAACGCCCCAGCCTGGAGAAGAACGCACCAGTGATCATGCCCAAGGTCGTCTCCGAACGAGAGCCCTACCGCATCACCACACTGCACCCGCGGACCTACAACGAGGCCCGTACCATCGGGGAACACTTCCGCGAGGGCACCCCGGTGATCATGAACTTGACCGAGATGGACGACACCGATGCGAAGCGACTTGTCGACTTTGCCGCGGGACTTGTCTTCGGTCTCCATGGCAGCATTGAGCGCGTGACGCAGAAGGTGTTCCTGTTGTCGCCTGCTAACGTCGATGTCACGGCGGAGGACAAGGCCCGAATCGCAGAGGGCGGGTTCTTCAACCAGAGCTGAGATTCGACACCGGGAACGACCCGGCCGCGAGGCCGGACCAGAGAAGCCAGGGGAGAGGGAAGCGCGGGATGAGCGTTGCGCTACAGGTGGTCTACATCGCGCTGGTGTGCTTCCTCATCGTGCTGATCTTCCGGCTGGTCATGGATTACGTCTTCCAATTCGCCCGCTCATGGCAGCCCGGCAAGGCGATGGTGGTCGTTCTTGAGGCCACCTACACTGTCACCGATCCACCGCTCAAGCTTCTGCGGCGGTTCATTCCGCCGCTGCGTCTCGGGGGCGTGGCACTCGACCTGTCCTTCTTCGTTCTGATGATCATCGTGTACATCCTCATCTCGGTTGTCAGCAACCTTGCGAGGGGAATGTGAACGATACGGTCTTGCCGACTGCCGACGACTACGTAGAGGTGAAGAAGAGATGCCGTTGACCCCCGAGGACGTGCGGAACAAGCAGTTCACGACCGTCCGCCTCCGAGAAGGCTACGACGAGGACGAGGTCGATGCCTTCCTAGACGAGGTCGAGGCCGAACTGACGCGCCTGCTGCGCGAGAACGAGGACCTGCGCGCCAAGCTGGCCGCCGCGACGCGTGCCGCCGCGCAGAACCAGCAGCAGCAACAGCAGCAGCAGGGGATGCGCAAGCCGCCGGAGCAGCAGGAGCGGCCCGGCGCGCCCGTCCCCGCCGCCATATCGGGACCGCCGGTCCAGCAGCAGCCCCCGCAGATGGGCCAGCCCCAACTGCCCGGCGGGCCCCCGCAGCTTCCCGCCGGCCCCGGCGGCCACGGCCCCGGCCCGGGTGGACACCCCGGCCACGGCCCCGGCCCGCAGGGTCAGCACGGTCCCGGTCCCATGCAGGGCGGCCCCATGCAGGGGCAGATGCAGGGCCAGATGCAAGGTGGCCCCATGCAGGGCCAGATGCAGGGCCAGATGCAAGGGCAGATGCAGGGCGGACCCATGGGTGGCCCGATGGGCGGTCCCATGGGCCACGGCCCGCAGCCCGGTCAGGGCGGCCCCGGCGGCGACAGTGCCGCACGTGTGCTCTCGCTGGCGCAGCAGACCGCCGACCAGGCGATCGCGGAGGCCCGTTCCGAGGCCAACAAGATCGTCGGCGAGGCGCGCAGCCGCGCTGAGGGTCTGGAGCGGGACGCCCGTGCGAAGGCGGACGCCCTTGAGCGGGACGCGCAGGAGAAGCACCGCGTCGCGATGGGCTCCCTGGAGTCCGCGCGGGCGACGCTGGAGCGCAAGGTCGAAGACCTGCGTGGCTTCGAGCGCGAGTACCGGACGCGGCTGAAGTCCTACCTGGAGAGCCAGCTGCGTCAGCTGGAGACCCAGGCCGACGACTCGCTGGCCCCGCCGCGTACGCCGGCCGCGGCCTCACTGCCGCCGTCGCCGTCCATGGCACCGGCCGGTGCGGGCGCGATGGGTCACACCATGGGGGGCAACCCGTCCATGGGTGGCGGGCACGGCCCCTCGTCGGGCGGACCGTCGTACGGGAACCAGCAGCAGATGTCCCCGGCGATGACCCAGCCGATGGCACCGGTCCGGCCGCAGGCGCCGCAGCCCATGCAGCCGATGCAGCAGGCTCCGTCGCCGATGCGTGGGTTCCTGATCGACGAGGACGACAACTGACGGGCCTGGAGCGCGGGAGTCGCGCACAGCCGTCGGCAGGCTGAAGGGCCGGGCCCGGGGTTCACCCCCCGGGCCCGGCCCTGTTTTGCTGCCCGGCTTCTTGCCCCTCCCCGCCCCTTCCCGAAACCGGGGGTTGGCCCCCGGACCCCTCCGAGGTCCCCGACCCTGGCGGGCCGGGCCCCGGCTCCTTGCCGCTGCGCGGCGGTGTCTCTGGGCTGGGGCCGGGTTTTGACCGTTCGCCGGTGTGCGGTGGTGCCTCCGGTCTGGGGGGCGGGTCTTGGCTGTTCGCCGCCGGTAGGGGTGGCTCGACGGGCTCGGTCCTGGCCTTCCGGCGGGGCCGCGGACAGATACGCCCTCGGCCCTGACGGGCCGAGGGCGTTGGGGGTCCGGGGGCCCGCCCCCGGTCTGTCT
>NZ_JARJHW010000200.1:0-13298 GCF_040560175.1 Streptomyces panacea | reverse complement strand
GGGCGGCGGCCGGCCCTACGGGCGGTAGAGCGACTCGATCTCGTCGGCGAAGTCCTTCGCCACCACACCGCGCTTCAGCTTCAGCGACGGCGTGAGGTGCCCCGCGTCCTCCGTGAACTGCGCCTGAAGGACCCGGAACTTGCGCACCGACTCCGCCTTCGAGACCGCCGCGTTGCCGTCGTCCACCGCCTGCTGGACCGCCGCCAGCAGATCCGGGTCCCCGTGCAGCGTCGCCGCCGTCGAGCCCGGCGGCTTGCCGTGGTCCTTCGCCCAGCGGGCCAGGAACTCCTCGTCGATCGTCACCAGCGCGCCCACGAACGGACGCCCGTCGCCGACGACCATGCACTCGGCGACCAGCGCGTGCGCGCGGATGCGGTCCTCGATCACGGCCGGCGCGACGTTCTTGCCGCCCGCCGTCACCAGGATCTCCTTCTTGCGGCCGGTGATCGCGAGATACCCGTCCTCGTCGAGGGTGCCGATGTCGCCGGTGTGGAACCAGCCGTCGGCCAGCGCCTCCACCGTCGCCGCCTCGTTGTTCCAGTAGCCCGTGAACAGGTGCTCGCCGTGCAGCAGCACCTCGCCGTCGTCGGCGATACGGATCACCGAACCCGGCAGCGGCTGCCCGACCGTGCCGATCTTCTGCCGGTCCCACGGGTTGAACGCGGTGGCCGCGCACGTCTCCGTCAGGCCGTACCCCTCCAGCACCGTGAAACCGATGCCGCGGAAGAAGTGACCGAGTCGTTCGCCCAGCGGGGCGCCGCCGGAGATGGCGTACTCGCCACGGCCGCCGAGGACCGCGCGCAGCTTGCCGTACACGAGCGCGTCGAAGACCTTGTGCCTGATCCTCAGCCCGAGCGACGGACCCTGCGCGCTGCTCAGCGCGCGGCTGTAGTCGATCGCGGTCCGCGCCGCGCGGTCGAAGATCTTGCCCTTGCCGTCGGCCTGGGCCTTGGCGCGCGCCGAGTTGTAGACCTTCTCGAAGACGCGCGGTACCCCGAGGATCAGCGTCGGCCGGAACGTGGCCAGCTCCTCGGTCAGATTCTTGATGTCCGGTACGCAGCCGAGTTTGATCGGCGCCATCACCGAGGCCACCTCGACCAGCCGGCCGAAGACATGCGCGGCGGGCAGGAACAGCAGGACCGAGCACTCGCCCGTACGGAACAGCGGCTTCAGGCGGTTCACCACGTTGCCGCACTCCGCGAAGAAGGCGCGGTGCGTCAGCACGCAGCCCTTGGGGCGGCCGGTGGTCCCCGAGGTGTAGACGATCGTCGCCGGATCGTCCGCCTTCGCCGTCGCGCTGCGCTCGTCGACCACCGCCTCGGTGATCTCCGCGCCCGCGATGGTCAGTTCGGCCACGCAGCCCCGGCCCTCGCCCCGGTCGATCCGCCAGACGTGGCGCAGCCGCGGCAGCCCGTCGGAGACCGACCGGACCGCCGCCGCGTGCTCGTCGGACTCCACGATCACGGCCGCGGTGCCCGAGTCGCCGAGGATCCACTGCACCTGCTCGACGGAGCTGGTCTCGTACACCGGTACGGTGACGGCGCCCGCGCTCCAGATCGCGAAGTCGAGCAGCACCCACTCGTACCGGGTCCGCGACATCAGGGCCACCCGCTCACCCGGGCGGATGCCCGACGCGATCAGGCCCTTGGCCACCGCCCGTACCTCGGCGAGGAACTGGACGGCCGTGACGTCCGTCCACACCCCGTCGACCTTGCGGCCCATGACCGCGACATCGGGATGCTGAGCGGCGTTGCGGCCGATGAGGTCCGTCAGGTTGCCGTCCGAGGGGACCTCGTACAGGGCCGGAAGGCTGAACTCGCGCAAGACTGCTGCTCCTCGTCGGGCGCCGGTGGCACGGCACGGTGCCGAACCGGCTGCGGTCCACATCGGGCAGGTGCTCCGGGGATGAGCACGACGGGACGGCCCGGACGTTACCCACCGGTACTCGGTTCCGGATAGAGGGTCCCGGCCAGATGTTCGCTGCGTCACACGTTTTTGACGGTCCTTCGCGCAGAGTAGTCCACGGCCGTGCGGGCGTGTCTGTAACCGCAGGTCCGGACCCCTCTACACAGCGGGAAGACGGCGATCTAGGGTGAGCGGCATGCGTGGTGGCGAGAACGGCGGCGGCGGGAACGCGGGCAGCGGTACGGACAAGGCGAGTGGCGTACCCGCCGGAAACAGCCGCGCACGGACACGCGTCCACGTCGTCAGCGACGTGCACGGCAACGCCCGCGACCTCGCGCGGGCCGGCGACGGCGCCGACGCCCTGATCTGCCTCGGCGACCTCGTCCTCTTCCTCGACTACGCCGACCACTCGCGCGGCATCTTCCCCGACCTCTTCGGCAGGGAGAACGCCGACCGCATCGTGGAGCTGCGCACCGCCCGCCGCTTCGACGAGGCCCGTGACCTGGGCCGCGAGCTGTGGGCCGGGCTGGAGAGCGACCGGGACACCGCCATCGAAGCCGCGGTACGGCGCCAGTACGCCGACATGTTCGCCGTCCTGCCCACACCGACGTACGCCACCTACGGCAACGTCGACATCCCCGCCCTCTGGCCCGAGTACGCCGGACCGGGCACCACCGTCCTCGACGGCGAGCGGGTCGAGATCGGGGGCCGCGTCTTCGGCTTCGTCGGCGGCGGCCTGCGCACCCCGATGCGCACCCCGTACGAGATCTCCGACGAGGAGTACGCGGCCAAGGTCGAGCGGCTCGGCGAGGTCGACGTCCTCTGCTCGCACATACCGCCCGACGTACCGGAGTTGACGTACGACGTCGTCGCCCGGCGCTTCGAACGAGGCAGCCGCGCGCTGCTGGACGCCCTGCGCCGTACGAAACCGAGGTACGCGCTCTTCGGCCATGTCCACCAGCCGCTCGCCCCCCGGATGCGCGTCGGCTCGACGGAATGTGTGAACGTCGGACACTTCGCGTCCACCGGACGGCCCTGGGCCATGGAATGGTGACCGGCCCGCACGCGATAACCTGCACGCTGCACGGCCGGTACCGGTAAGCGTGACCGTCGCCCCGCACCACCGGGGAGACACCATCTGGAGGAGCACGTCGATGGCGGAGCACACCAAGTCGAGCATCACGATCGAGGCGGCACCCGCCGACGTGATGGGCGTGATCGCCGACTTCGCCCGCTATCCCGAGTGGACCGGCGAGGTGAAGGAGGCCGAGGTGCTCTCCACCGACGCCAAGGGCCGCGCCGAGCAGGTCCGGCTGGTGCTGGACGCGGGCGCGATCAAGGACGACCACACCCTCGCGTACACCTGGACCGGCGGTGACGAGGTCAGCTGGACGCTGGTCAAGTCCCAGATGCTGCGCTCGCTCGACGGCTCGTACCACCTGGCGCCCGCGGGCGGCGGCGAGCGCACCGAGGTCACCTACCGGCTGACCGTCGACGTCAAGATCCCGATGCTCGGCATGATCAAGCGCAAGGCCGAGAAGGTCATCATCGACCGCGCCCTGGCCGGTCTGAAGAAGCGCGTCGAGAGCGCCCCCGGAACCCCCGGGCCCGCCGGAGCGGCCGAGACGCCCACCACCTGATGACGGAGAGCGCGGCGCCCACCGCACGTACGACGAGGACGCCGCGTACGGTCCTGGTCACCGGCCCCGGCGGCGCGGGCCGTACCACCGTCGCCGCGGCGACCGCCTTGGCCGCCGCCCGGCGCGGCGACCGCACGCTGCTGCTCTCCGCCGACCCGGCGGGCCCCGGCGCCGTCCTCGGCACCTCGGCCGCCGTCGCCGTGGAACCCACCGAGGTGACGCCCGGCCTCTGGGCCGCGCGCGTCGACCCCGCCGACTACTTCCGCACCGAATTCCTGGCGCTCCAGGACCGCGCCGCCACCGCGCTCGACATGCTCGGCGCCCGGCGGCTCGACGGCGAGGAGCTGACCGAGCTGCCGGGAGCCGAACAGTTCGCCCTGCTCCAGGCGCTGCGCCGGGCCTCGGCCGGCGGGTGGGACGTGCTCGTCGTCGACCTGCCGCCGCTGCGCGACGCCCTGTCCGTACTCGCCCTGCCCGAGCGGCTCCGCCGACTGCTGGGCCGCCTCCTGCCCGCCGAGCGACAGGCCGCGCGGGCGCTGCGTCCGATGATCGCGCAGCTCGCCGGCGTACCGATGCCGGCGGGCTGGCTGTACGGCGCCGCGGCCCGCAGGGACGAGGAACTGGCCGCCGTCCAGGCGCTGATCGAGGCCCCCGCCACGACCGTACGGCTCGTCGCCGAGCCCGGTCCGGCCGCCGGGGACGCCCTGCGCGTGGCCCGCGACGGGCTCAGCCTGTACGGGCTGCGTGTCGACGCCCTCGTGGCGAACAAGGTGCTGCCCACCGACTCGTCCGACGCCTGGCTCGCGACGCTCGCCGCCCAGCAGCAGAAGTGCCTGGACGAGTGGAGCCAGGAGTACGGCTCCGGGTCCGGCCCCGCCTGGCCGCTGCGCGCGGTGCGCCACCTGGGCCGGGATCCGCGCGGACGGGACGATCTCGCCGACCTTGGTCCGGACCTGGAGGTCGAGGGTCCGGACCCGGAGCCGTACCGCGATCCCTGGTGGGTCGAGGATCTGCGGGAGGAGGACGGGCTGCTGGTGTGGTCCCTGCCACTGCCCGGCGCCGTGAAGTCGGACGTCGGCCTCGTGCGGCGCGGAGACGAACTGCTGCTGACCGTCGGCCCGTTCCACCGCATCGTGCCCCTGGCGGCGGCGCTGCGGCGCTGCACCGTCTCGGGGGCCGCGCTCACGGACGGTGTCCTGAAGGTCCGTTTCACGCCGGACCCGGGGCTCTGGCCGCGCACTCCCTGAATGTCCCACCGGGGTTCAGGTACCGTCGAAGGTACACAGCCTCCGGTCCGCCCCGGACGAGGCGCCTTGCCCGATGCGGGAGTAACCCATGAGCGATGCCACCGAGCGTCCCGCCGCCGACCCGGACGCCTGGGCCACGGCCTGCGCCGAGGACCTGGCCGCCGAGAAGACCCGTCGCCGTTCCGTGCACGGGACACCGCCCGGCTCGGCCTCCGAAGAACTGCGCCGGTTCGTCGACGCCGTCGCCGACAAGGTGTCCTCGTTCCAGAGCCCGCTGCTCGGCATGGCCGCACAGGGCGCCGTCCAGCAGTTCATCAACCAGGCCAAGTCCGCCGTCGAGCCGGTCATCGACCGCAACCCCGACATCTTCGACCACCTCGCGGCGGCCGGGAACGAACTGCTCGCCGCCTACCGCTCCGCCGTCGAGGGCGACGAGCGCCGCTGGACCCAGGGACCGTCCCAGGCGCCCGACATCGGCCTGAAGAAGACGGACGAAAAGGCCAACGACCCCTCGGATCCCCGCGACGAGGGCCCCACCCCCGGCAACCGCATCGACCTGGACTGACCAGGGAGACGCCCGCCCTCGGGTACGGTTGGGCCCAGCGGGGCTCGACCGAAAACTGAGGGACACATGGGACTCACCATCGGCGTCGACATCGGCGGCACCAAGATCGCGGCGGGCGTGGTCGACGAAGAGGGCGCGATTCTCGATACGTACCAGGTGCCCACCCCGCCGACCGCCGAAGGCATCGTCGACGCGATCTGCGCCGCGGTGTCGGGCGCCGGCAAGGGACACGACATCGAGGCCGTCGGCATCGGCGCCGCCGGCTACGTCGACGACAAGCGCGCCACCGTTCTGTTCGCGCCGAACATCAACTGGCGTCACGAACCGCTCAAGGACAAGGTCGAGCAGCGGGTCGGGATGCAGGTCGTCGTGGAGAACGACGCGAACGCGGCGGCCTGGGGCGAGTACAAGTTCGGGGCCGGACAGGGCCACGACGACGTCATCTGCATCACGCTCGGCACCGGGCTCGGCGGCGGCATCATCATCGGCAACAAACTGCGCCGCGGACGCTTCGGAGTCGCGGCGGAATTCGGCCATATCCGGGTCGTACCCGACGGGTTGCTGTGCGGCTGCGGCAGCCAGGGCTGCTGGGAGCAGTACGCGTCGGGCCGCGCGCTCGTCAGATACGCGAAGCAACGCGCCAACGCCACCCCCGAGAACGCGGAGATCCTGCTGCGTCTCGGCGACGGCACACCCGAGGGCATCGAGGGCAAGCACGTCAGCGCCGCCGCCCGTGAGGGCGACCCGGTGGCCGTCGACTCCTTCCGGGAGCTGGCCCGTTGGGCCGGCGCGGGCCTGGCCGACCTGGCCTCGCTCTTCGACCCGTCGGCGTTCATCGTCGGCGGTGGCGTCTCGGACGAGGGCGAACTGGTCCTCGACCCGATCCGCAAGTCCTTCCGCCGCTGGCTGATCGGCGGCGAATGGCGTCCGCACGCGCAGGTCCTCGCCGCCCAACTGGGCGGCAAGGCCGGGCTGGTGGGCGCCGCGGACCTGGCCCGCCAGGGCTGACACGTACGAACCGGCCACCGGACCGACCCCGGTATCCGGACGATCACCGCCCGCCGCGCCCCTCAGGGGTGCGGCGGGCGTTGGCCTATCGTGGACCGGTGACAACTCCGGTGAGTGGACAGGGTGGACCCGTCCCCATGATTTCGCTGCCCGACTCCCGTACCGAGCCCGACGGTTCGGCCGTGATCCGGGTGCTCAGCTACAACATCCGCTCCATGCGCGACGATTGCGAGGCGCTGGCCCGGGTGATCCGGGCCTGTGAGCCCGACCTGGTCTTCGTCCAGGAGGCGCCGCGCTTCTTCCGCTGGCGCAAGCGCGCCGCGTGGCTTGCGGCCCGGACCGACCTCGTCGTCCTCAGCGGCGGCGGCACGGCCGCGGGCCCGCTGCTGCTGTGCTCGCTGCGCGCGACCGTGGAGCGTACGGAGGACGTACTGCTGCCGCTCACGCCGGGACTGCACCGGCGCGGTTTCGCCACGGCCGTCGTACGGATCGGCGGCGCCCGCATCGGGCTGCTCAGCTGCCACCTCAGCCTGCGGACCGACGAGCGGCTCGCCCAGGCGGGGATGCTGCTGGACCGGGTCCGGGCGATGGACGTGCCCCACGCGATCGTGGCGGGCGATCTCAACGACCGGCCGCAGGGGCGTGCGTTCCGGCGGATCGCCAAGGAGCTTCGGGACGCCTGGGCGGTCAAGCCGTGGGGGAGCGAGTACACCTCGACGCCGGCCGATCCGCACCAGCGCATCGACGCGATCTTCACCACCGGGGGTGTCGACGTGCTGGGCTGCGGGGTGCCGCTGGGTCTGCCGGGTGTCGAGGAGGGCGACCTGCGGGCGGCCACGGACCACCTTCCGGTGCTGGCCGCCCTGCGCGTGCCCGCCTCCTGAACCCCCGCTCCCGACAGGGGGCTTGAGGCCGCGTCAGATCCGAGCCCAGCGTCAGATCCGAGGCCGCCTCAGGTCCGGCGTCGCGTCGGGGCGGCAAGCCGGATCGGGGCGGGCGCCGTGTCAGACCACCGCGCCGCGGCCCGGATCGTCCTCCTCGTCGTCGTCATGCTGCATCCGCGCCACCAGCGTGGCGAAGCCGCCCAGGAAGCCGCCGATGCAGACCGTCGTCAGCCACCAGGTCATCTCCCACTGGAACAGCACGGCGAGGAGCATGAGCACCGGGCCGCCGATCACCGCGAGCCAGGCGAACTTGGCCGTGACGTCGGCCTCCGGCAGCGGCGGCGGCTCGGGCGGTACGAAATGGCCCTCGTCGCTGTCGTCGAGGTCGTCGTCCTTGGGCTCCGCCACCGAGTAGTCGCGCGGCCCTCCGCCGGCCACGCCGGGCGCGAAGACGATCGAGCTGCCGAGCGAGGGCTTGTCGGGCTTGGCGTCCGGCTCACGCGCGGGCTCGGGCACCGTCGGGGGCGCCACGACCGATTCGGCGTCGGCGCCCGGGGTGTCCGGCTTGGTGTCCGGCTTGGTGTCCGTCCCTGCGTCCGACCCGATGTCCGTCCGGTTCACCGGCCCGAGGTCCGCCTTGGTCGTTCCGGATCCCTTGTCCTTGGGCGCCGCGGGCTCGGTGCTGTTCCGGTCGCTCTCCAGGAGCGCCAGATCCTCCACCGACTTGAACGGCTTGGCACCCGGCGGATCGGCCGGCTCCTCCCCGTACCCCGCGACGATCGCCGCCCACGCGGCGTCCTCGTCGATCGGCTGCGGCTCGCGGTCCGCGTCATGCTCAGCCACCGGTTGTGCTCCCCTTCTTCCCGACGTTCGGAGCGAGTCGGCCGATGAACGCGTGGCTCTCCTCGAAAATCCGCTCCGCATCGTGGTCCAACGTCGCCACGTGGTAGCTCTGTTCCAGAACGACCTCCCGGATGTCGGTCGACGAGACCCGGCCGAGGATCCGCGCCGAGTCGGCCGGGGGCACCACATGGTCGCGCGGGCTGCGCATCAGCAGCAGCGGCTGGGTGACCTGGGGCAGCTCCCCGTCCACCAGCCGGAAGAAATTCCGCAGCGAGTGCGCCGCGTGCAGCGGGACCCGGTCGTAACCGACCTCCTCGCTGCCCGCCAGCGCGATGTCGCTGCGCAGGCCGTTCGTCGTCCGGACGAGGTGACGGGCGAGCGGCAGGGCGTACGCCGAAAGGCCGTGCACCTTGTTCCCCGGGTTGACGACGGCGACGCCGCTGACCGCGTGCCCGTGCTTGGCGGCGAGCCGCAGCGCCAGCGTCCCGCCCATGGAGAGACCGAAGACGAAGACCCGCTCGCACCGCTCGCCGAGCTCCCGCAGCGCCCGGTCCACCTCCGCGTACCAGTCCTGCCAGCCGGTGATCTGCATGTCCTCCCAGCGTGTGCCGTGCCCGGGGAGCAGCGGCAGCGACACGGTGAGGTCCCGGGCGGCCAGATACTCGGCCCAGGGGCGCAGCGACTGCGGGGAACCGGTGAATCCGTGGCAGAGGAGGACGCCGACATCTCCGCCCTCGTGGCGGTACGGCTCGGCTCCAGGAAGGACCGGCACAGGGTCTCCTGTTCGTGAGTCTCGGAGTGGTACTTCACCGTACGCGACCGGACCGACACCGACCAGAGCCGTCGGCGCCCCATGACGGATCCAGCGCGCCCCCCGCGGGTTAAGGTCGGTCGACAGCACACAGGAGGCACCCGAGTTGATCTACGGCGCGATGAAGTTCTCCATCGGAGGCTCGCTCAAACTGGCTTTCCGGCCCTGGGTGGAGGGCATCGAGAACATTCCCGAGGAGGGGCCGGCGATCCTCGCCAGCAACCATCTCTCCTTCTCGGACTCGTTCTTCCTTCCCGCGGTCCTGACCCGGAAGGTCACCTTCATCGCCAAGGCGGAGTACTTCACCTCGCCGGGTGTGAAGGGGCGGCTCACGGCCGCGTTCTTCAAGGGCGTCGGCCAGCTGCCGGTCGACCGCTCCGGCGGGCGCGGGGCGGGCGAGGCGGCCATCAAGAGCGGCTCGGCGGTACTGGAGAGCGGGGAACTCTTCGGCATCTACCCCGAGGGCACGCGGTCGCCCGACGGCCGGCTCTACCGGGGCAAGCCCGGCGGCCTCGCGCGCGTGGCGCTCGCCACCGGCGCCCCCGTGATCCCGGTCGCCATGATCGACACGGAGAAGATCCAGCCGCCGGGGACGGTGATGCCGAAGCTGATGCGGCCGGGGATCCGGATCGGCAAGCCGCTGGACTTCAGCCGGTACCAGGGCATGGAGGGCGACCGCTTCATCCTGCGTTCGCTGACCGACGAGGTCATGTACGAGATCATGAAGCTCTCCGGCCAGGAGTACGTCGACATCTACGCGACGGCGGCCAAGCGCAAGATCGCCGAAGAGGCGAAGGCGGCGAAGGCCGAGAAGGCGGAGAAGACCGGACAGGCGGGCTGATCGGGCCCGTCCCCGATCGGCATTCCGGAAGAAGCGGTACAGCAGGCAGGGGGGACACGTGGCCGGACGCGAACGGGTCGTACGGATGTCGGTCGAGCAACCGCTGTGGCGCGCGCTCACCGCGTACCGCCTGCTGACCATGGTCTACGCGACCCTGATCGCCGCCTTCGCGCGCGACAAGTTCGAACGCCCCTGGGTCGCCGCCACCTACCTCGCCGTCCTCGTCGTCTGGACGGTCGCCACGCTGCCCAGGGTGGCCAACGCCGTCAGCTGCACCAAGCGCTTCCTCGGCGTCGACCTCACCATCGCTCTCGTCGGCGTCCTGCTCACCCCGGTGGTCGACGTACAGGCGCGGTATCTGGACGGCCCCACCCTGCCGAGCATATGGACCGCGGGCGCCGTCCTCGCCTTCGCCGTCAAGGGCGGCTGGCGCTGGGCGGCCTTCGCCTCCTCGCTGGTCGCCGTCGCCAACCTGGTCGGGCGCGGCACCCCCAGCAGGGACACCCTGCACAACGTGCTGCTGGTGTGGGTGGCGTCCATCGCGATCGGCTACATCGTGGAGGTCGCCCGCGCCTCCGAACGCACCCTGGCGCGCGCCCTGGAGATCGAGGCCGCGACCCGCGAACGCGAGCGCCTGGCGCGCGACATCCACGACAGCGTGCTCCAGGTCCTGGCGATGGTGCAGCGGCGCGGTACGGCCCTCGGCGGCGAGTCGGCGGAGCTGGGCCGGATGGCCGGCGAGCAGGAGGTCGCCCTGCGGACACTGGTCTCCAGCGGTCTCCTACCGACCACGCGCGCTTCCGAGGACGCCTCGCTGGGGGCGGTGGTGCGCACGATCGACGACGCGGAGTACGAGGGCGGGAGCCACGGCGGGGCCGGGAACGCCGCCGACGGGGCCGGGTTGTGGGATCTGCGTACGCTGCTGGCGCCGCTCGCCGGCTCCGCGGTGACGCTCGCCGAGCCGGGCGCTCCCGTCCTGCTCCGGCCCCCGGCCGCCAGGGAACTGGCCGCAGCCGTGAACGCCGCCCTGGACAATGTCCGCAAGCACGCCGGTGACGGCGCGCGGTCCTGGATCCTGGTCGAGGACTCGCCGGACGAGGTGATCGTGACGGTCAGGGACGACGGCCCCGGCATCCCGGAGGGCCGGCTGGCGCAGGCCGAGGGGGAGGGGCGCCTCGGTGTCGCCCTGTCGATCCGGGGGCGGTTGCGGGAGCTGGGCGGTACGGCCGAGCTGATCTCGGTCCCCGGCCAGGGCACGGAAGTCGAGTTGAAGGTTCCACGGGGGAAGGCGGAGCGATGAGCGAGCAGATCGACAAGTACGAGCGGGGCCCGGGCGGGGACAACGGCGCGAAGGACGCGGACGGCGCGACGCGCGTGATGGTCGTGGACGACCACCCCATGTGGCGCGACGCCGTCGCCCGCGACCTGACCGAGGCGGGCTTCGACGTCGTGGCGACGGCAGGCGACGGCCCCCAGGCGGTGCGCCGCGCGACCGCCACCACCCCGGACGTGATCGTCCTCGACCTCAACCTGCCCGGCATGCCCGGCGTCCAGGTCTGCAAGGAACTCGTCGGCTCCCAGCCCGGCCTGCGGGTCCTGGTCCTCTCGGCGAGCGGCGAGCACGCCGACGTACTCGAAGCGGTGAAGTCCGGTGCCACCGGCTATCTGCTGAAGTCGGCCAGTACGGCCGAACTGACCGACGCCGTACGGCGGACCGCCGTCGGCGACCCGGTCTTCACCCCCGGACTGGCCGGCCTGGTCCTCGGCGAGTACCGCAGGCTCGCCTCCGAGCCCGCGCCCGCGGCGTCCGACGACCCCAAAGTGCCGCAGCTGACCGAGCGCGAGACCGAGGTGCTGCGCCTGGTCGCCAAGGGGCTCTCCTACAAGCAGATCGCCGAGCGCCTGGTCATCTCGCACCGCACGGTCCAGAACCACGTGCAGAACACCCTCGGCAAGCTCCAGCTCCACAACCGCGTCGAGCTGGTGCGGTACGCGATCGAGCGCGGTCTCGACGACGTGTGAACGCGCGCCCGGCCCGCCGCTGTTCGGCAACCGCCTCCCGCAGCCCTCTGGTGCAACGGAAATGACCCTGCGCACCATGCCGGGGTGACCTGTGTCACTCAGGCGTGGCTCAGGTGCGTCACCGACGGCGAAGGGAAGTGTTTCCATGCGGGTCGGAGTATTGACCGGGGGCGGCGACTGCCCAGGGCTCAATGCGGTCATTCGAGGCATCGTGCGCAAAGGCGTCCAGGAGTACGGGTACGAGTTCACCGGCTTCCGGGACGGCTGGCGCGGACCGCTGGAAGGCGACACCGTACGGCTCGACATCCCCACCGTGCGGGGCATCCTGCCCCGCGGCGGCACCATCCTCGGATCCTCGCGCACCAATCCGCTCAAGGAGGCGGACGGCGTCCGCCGGATCAAGGAGAACCTCGCGAGCCGCGAGGTCGACGCGCTCATCGTGATCGGCGGCGAGGACACCCTGGGCGTGGCGGCCCAGCTCTCCGACGTGCACGGCGTGCCCTGCGTGGGCGTGCCCAAGACCATTGACAACGACCTTTCGGCGACCGACTACACCTTCGGATTCGATACGGCGGTCGGCATCGCGACGGAGGCGATCGACCGCCTCCACACCACCGCCGAGTCGCACATGCGCGTCCTCGTCTGCGAGGTGATGGGGCGGCACGCGGGCTGGATCGCCCTGCACTCGGGTCTCGCGGGCGGCGCGAACGTCATCCTCATACCGGAGCAGCGCTTCGACGTCGACCAGGTCTGCGCCTGGGTGACGTCGCGTTTCAAGGCCTCGTACGCGCCGATCGTCGTCATCGCCGAGGGCGCGATGCCCAAGGACGGCGAGGTGATCCTCAAGGACGGGACGTTGGACTCCTTCGGCCATGTCCGGCTGTCGGGCGTCGGCGAATGGCTCGCCAAGGAGATCGAGAAGCGCACCGGCAAGGAGGCGCGGACCACGGTCCTCGGCCATGTGCAGCGCGGCGGCACCCCGAGCGCGTTCGACCGCTGGCTGGCCACGCGTTTCGGGCTGCACGCGATCGAGGCCGTGAAGGACGGCGACTTCGGCAAGATGGTCGCCCTGCGTGGCACGGACATCGTGCGGGTGCCGATCTCGGAGGCGATAGCGGAGCTCAAGACCGTCCAGCCGGAGCTTTACGAAGAGGTCGGCGTCTTCTTCGGCTGACCGGTCCGCCCGGTCGCCGGACGGGCCGCACCCGCGGCCTTGTCCGGCGACCGGGGACGAACCGGCCGCACACCCCGCCCGGGACCGACCGGCCACCGGGCGGCCCCGGTGAAACCTCCGGCCGGGGTCCCCAGGGCGTGCTCGCGAGGTCCCGCCCGGCCCGCGGCGCCGCGGTGACGTCAGCCGCGGCCGCGGCGCGCGACACTCGCGGCGTTGTCGTCGGCCGGCCACGTACGTCCGGGCCGTCGGCAACACCGATCCTCGGCCGTGCGGCGCACCGCACCAGCCGCCGCGGGCCCCGCCCTTCGGGCGCACGGCGCCACATCGCGGAGACCCCTGGGCCGTGTCTTCGAAGTCC
>NZ_JARJHW010000020.1:0-63945 GCF_040560175.1 Streptomyces panacea | reverse complement strand
ACTGGACCGTCGCGCCGCCCGTAGTCACCGAAACCTTGCCGTTGGCCGCGCCGGCCGGGACCGTCACCACCAGACGGGTCGCGGTGGCAGAGGTGACCGGTGCCTCTGCCGTACCGAACTTCACCGAGTTCGAGGCTGGGGTCGATGAGAAACCGGTGCCGGAGAGGGCGGCCTTCGCGCCCGCCTGGGCGCGGACGGGGACCAGGGAGAGAACCGACAGGGTGCTCGACGCGAAACGGTCGACGCCCAGGCGGTTGCCCGCCGCGTCGTAGCGATATCGGGCCGTCTGACCAGCCGGATCCGTGACACCGACCAGCCGAGAAGCGGCGTCGTACTCGTACACCGCGTTCTTCGTCGTCGGCTCGGCGGCAGCCGCACTCGCCGGAGCCACCGGACGCGCCGGGGCGTCGACCAGCTTCGGCTTCTGCGACTCGTCCGCTTGAAGCGGGACGCCCTCGAAGGCGCGGGCGTAAAGGTCCAGGACCCGCTGGGCCTTGACGCGGAAGTTCAGGTCTCGGATGAAGATCCAGGACCGGTACTGCCAGGGCTTGATCGCGTCCTGAGGCAACCAGCGGCACACCGTGGACGCGGAGACGGTGTCGGTGATCCCGCGCGGTCAGTTCCGGCACGACCAGCGCGACAGCGGTGTGCCGGGCTCCGGCGGGAGCTGGCAGGCCAGGGCCTTGGCCTCGGCGACCTGCACAGGAGTGAAACGGGCCGGGCGCCCCGAGCGCCTGCGGTCGGCCGGAGCCGGCAGCCTGCCGTCGGCGAACCGGTTCCGCCAGGTGCGGACCGTGTCCAGGTAAAGGCGTCTCGCGGGCGATGCGCGCATTGGAGTGCCCCCGTGCCGCGTGCAGGACGATCTCTGCCCGCCGCCGTAACTGGTGCGGGGTCTTGTGGCCGTAGGCCATCTTCCGCAACCGTTTGCGCTCGGCGGTGGTCGCAGCGATCGGGCAGGCCAGGGCAACGGGCCTGGCAGACGGGCCGATCGGGAGAAGTAGATCACGACGGGTGGCATCCTGCGGTGACCGGGGCCTTGACGATCCGACAGGATGGCCACCGTGCCCACGCCGCCGGAGTACACCCGGCCGTCACTCGCTCAGCGGCTGACCGAACATGCCCGCACCGCCTGAATGCAACTGACGGGCTGCCAGTTCGCCGACTTGGCAGGCGATGTCGGTCCACAGGGCGGCGGGGAGGTCGTGGCCGACGCCCGGGTAGGTCACCAGGCGGGCGCCGTCGATGGCCCGGGCGGTGGCGCGGCCCGCGCCGACACGCAGGATGGGGTCCCGCTCGCCGTGCAGGACCAGGGTGGGTCGGCGCAGTTCCCTGAGTCTGGGTCCGTGCCACTGGGCGCCGATCTGGCGGCTCTGCGCCTTGTTGTCGCGCGGGCCGCTGTCCACGTCGGCCTCGACCCAGGCGCGGGCCGCGGCTTCGTCGAAGGGGTAGCCGGGGGAGGCGATGCCGCGCCATACGGTGAGGGAGGCCTCGATGTCGCCTTCGCGGCCCTCGGGGAACTTGGTCCGGGCGAGCTTGGCGAGCAGGCCGAACCGCAGGTAGCGCAGGACTCCCAGGCCGGAGACGTCGCTGGGCAGGGCCGCCGAGGAGGTGACGCTGAGCACCCGGTCGGGGTGTCTCAGCGCGATCCGCTGGGCGATCGCGCCGCCCAGGGAGTGTCCGAAGACGTGTGCTCGCTCCCAGCCGAGTTCGTCCATCACGGCGATGGCGTCGTCGGTCATGTCCTCGGAGGTGTAGGCGTCCCCGCGCTTGGCGAACAGGGCCTTGAAGGGGTTGGTGGTGGCGGCGTCCGGCATCCGGGTCGACTGGCCGGCGTCGCGCTGGTCGTAGCGGGCCACGGCGAACCCGGTGTCGGCGAAGGCCTGGCACAGTCCGGCCGGCCACCAGAACCGGGCGGTGGCCAAGCCCATGATGAGCAGCAGCGGTTCGCCTTCGGAGCCATTCAGTTGGTCGAAGGCCACCTGCACGTCGCCGTTGTGCGCGTACCGGGTCGGCATCCACTCGTGCTGCGGCTGCGTCTGGGGCATGTCGGCTCCCTTTCATCTACTGCGAACTATGTTCGCAGTTCACATGGCCTAAGGTACTGCATACGTCGTTCGCAGAGCAGGAGGGGCCATGACCGAGCCGTCCGCCCACAGCATCTGGCTGCGCCCCGAACGCGCCGGACGCGGCCCGACGCCCACGTTCGACCGCGACCGCATCGCCGCCGCCGGGATCGCCCTGGCCGACGCGGACGGCCTGCCCGCCGTCACCATGCGGGCCGTGGCGGTCGCTCTCGGAGCCGGGCCGGCATCCCTCTACCGCTATGTGGCCACCCGCGACGAACTGCTGGAACTGATGATCGACCAGGTCAACAGCCAGATCTCCTACGCCGCACTCGGCTCCGGACACTGGCTGGACGACCTGCTCACCCTGGCCCGACAGAGCAGGAGCGTCTACCTCGCGCACCCATGGCTGCTCGACGCGACCGCGACGAGGACCCCGGTGGGGCCGCACGCGGTCACCTACCTGGAGCACGCCCTGGCCGCGCTCGCCGACCTCGACATCAGCCCCCGGACCAAGCTGGAGGCCATCGCGATCCTCAATGCCGTCGTCTCCACTCTGACGCGCGCCGAGGTGATCCAGCGTCTCGCTGGGCAGACGATCCCGCAGTGGCAGCAGGCCCAAGCGGAATACCTCACACAGGTCGCCATGGCGGGCCATCACCCGCACCTCGCCTCCGCTCTGATCGGGCAGCCGCCCGGGGCCGAGGATTCATCGGAATCGCTCTTGGACCGCATCCTCACCCGCGTACTCACCGGGCTCCTTCAGCCCGACGACATCGGAGCGACCTCCGTGCGCGGTCGCGCGGAGGTAGAGCCACCCGCGGCCAGTCCGGGGTCGACCACAACCTCCTGATGCCTCATCGGGAGAGTCATGCCCGAGCTTTCACCTCCCGCGACGCCCCGCCCCCTCACAAATGACCCTTTCCCGGATCAAGGTCAAGAGCGGTCGGCGGAAGCGATCCGGAACGCGAATTCACTGTCACAACTCACTCTCACTCTCACTCTCACTCTCACTCTCACTCAAGAGTGGACTCAGGCCCGTTCTGGGAATGTTCGTGACAGTAATCCGGGGTCATGACGGACCCTCAAACCGCACTCGAGTCCGAAGCTGACGACGTCGAGCGCCACGAATGCCCACGCTGTCACGCATCACCGGGCTCACCCTGCCGCTCGCGCTCCGGCGCGGTCGCCGGCACCTATCACACCGGGCGCTTCACCAAGGTGCCCCGGCTTGCGAAACTCCTGCGCGTACCGACACCCAACGACCGCGGCCCCGGCCAGCCGTGGCGGCCCGGCACCCCAGCGCCCGCGCCCACCGACCCGGGCACCCCGACCGCTGACATCCACATCGGCTATGCGAGGTGCTCCACCTCACCCAGGAACACCAGTCGCAGCTCGACGCGCTCGCCGGACACGGCATCCCGCGGGACAAGATCTTCGCCGAGAAGATCAGCACCCGGGTCCGCGTGCGCCCGCAGTTCGAGGCCGCGCCCGCCGCCGCGCGAGAGATCAAGGCGCACGCCCCGCACTGCCGGGTGATCTTCACGGTGAACGAGATGAAGAGGCTGGGGCGCGACGCCGCTGAGCTGACCGCGCTCGCCGATCACCTCACCGCCCACGGCCTGGTGCTGGAGATGCTCGCCGGCCCCCTCCAGGGGATGTACGACCCCAGCGGGCCGGGACGTCTGCTGTTCGGGTTCTTCGCGGCGATGGCGGAGACGGAGCGCGAGAGCATCCGGGAGTCCACCCTCGAAGGGCTGGACGCCGCGGCCCGCAAGGGCAACCACGGCGGCCGGCCGCCGGTCATCACCGACGACATGCTACACACCGTGCTCCGCCGCCGCGCGAACGGCGAGACCGTCGAGGACATCCAGCCCGACCTGCTCATCCCCACCGGCCGCCGCAAGGGACACAGCCCCAGCCTCTACCGGGCCCTGGCCGAACACGAGAAGACCCAGGCGTATCCCGAGGCCGTCGAAACGGCACACGCCAACTTCCGGCCGACGTGCTGTGCCTCGCCCGACGGGCCGTGCACCCCGCCCGGCAGGACAATCCCGACGTGCCGCGGTCGGTCGGATTCGGTCCCGTCAACGGCCCCCTTCTGCCGCCCGGACACTGACGGAATCAATCCCGCAGCGCGACCAGTCCAGCTCACCGCGGACACCGAGTTCATCAAGGACAACACGGTGCAGCCGGGCCCATACCCGCGCCTTCGACCACTGCGCGAACCGCCGGTAGACCGTGGGCCAGGCAGGACCGAACACCGGCGGCAACTGCCGCCAGGTACAGCCCGACGTGGCCACGAACAAGATCGCCGCCAGCACCTCACGGTCACCCGCCCCAGCCCGGCCGCCACCCTGCGGACGTATCACCTCCGTCGGCGGCACCACCCGACGGAACAACACCCACAACTCATCCGGCACCAAACGCTCAACCAAGTCCGTCATGTACTGCCCAACGAAGCACCACACCATGAGAAACGACGCCTTGGTCACAGCATCGTGGACCAAGCGCAGCGCGGAAAGTGCAACATCCGCCGCGCCCCTCGCCGGACGTATCCAGGCCGGCACGGCCATCTCGGCGGTGCAGATCCAGAGCTTCCTCCATCGGGGTCAGCAACGGCATACTGCACTCGACAGCGCGTGTACGAAGTTCCTGAGCGTCTCTGACACCCACCCTGGTGGGTGTGGTGAAGCGACTGCCGGGCCTCGATCACGATGAGCGCCAGGCGCTCGTGGCCACGCACGCCATCCCGGTGGAAGCTCGATGCGCATCACTAGAGCTCCTCGCCTCCCCTCATGTCCTTGCAGCCGCACAGCGTCTTCTCTCGCGATGGCGCCTCTTGGAACCTGTGCGCTCGATCGCGCGATATAGCGCGCGACGATCAGCGCCCTGGAAGCAGGATGCTGTCCCGACGCCCCAGAAGATTGCCCCAAACGTCGTCATAGCTCGGCTTACGTACCCTGGGAATTGCTCGTCGGCTGGGCGCGCAAGGACGCGGAGGGAAAAAGGCATGACCGGGATCTTCTGGACTACTGCCCCCGCGACAGCGCCACCCTCACCGAAATGCAGGTAGTTCAGGCGCTCTCCCCTGGTCGACCGTTGCCCAGCCATGTGGGACCAACTGATCGGTGGACAAGTCCGGGACTCGCTCATCGAACGCGTCGAGTCCCACCGTAAGGATCTCGTCACTGCCGCCCGCGCAGCACCGCCGGGTCCCCTGTCCAGCGACCTTGAAGGGTCGAGTCATCCGACTCGCCTCAACTGCGCAGCGTGGCAGAGAACTCGACATGCCATCGCAACCCACCCCGCGTCCCGCCCCCCGCACCGGCGCTCCGCGGCCCGCCGGTCACGGACCTTTCCCTGGTGGCGAGTTGGACGCGGCTCGGCGGTCACCCGCCGTGCCTCAGGGGGTGGTCGTGGAGACGACGTACACGCGGGGCATCGCCGGGTCGCTCAGGTCAACGGTGATGTCCTGGGTGGGCCGGGGGTCCTTCTGCTTGTGCGTGGTGCCCGACCAGACGCGGGTGGGGACGAAGTTCCAGCCGACGGTGCGCGAATCGCGGGGCGCGATGGTGACCTTGCCCTCCTTGAGCGCGGCGCGGTGCGTGCCCAGCTCGGTGAGGAAGGTGTCGAGCCGGCCGGACGTCACGTTGAACTGCACATACAGCCGGCTGGACTTCCAGTTGCTCGTCTCGTAGTAGCGCACGTGCGTGGCGCGCGCGGGGATCGGCACCTCGAAGACCCGCTGTTTCATCCGGGACGGCACGGCGTCCGTGAGGCCGGTCGCCGAGGACTCCAGCTCCTTGTCCAGACCGCTGCGCCGGCTCTGACCGGCCGAGATCACCAGATAACCGGCGGGCACACCGATGAGCAACACGATCACTATCGCCGTCACCCACCGGCGGCGGACCATGTGACGGTGGTTCTCCGGCGGCTTCTGCATCGCTTCCGGGGACTTCGACTGGTGCGGCACGGTCATGAGGGCGGTTCCTGGCTGGTGCGGGGGGCGCGGCTGGGGCTCGTACGGGGCTCTCGCGGTGCTTCCGGTGCCTCGCGGGCCTGCGTGTCCGGCTTGGGCTCCGTCTCCGTCCCGGGTTCCGCCGGGGCGGACTCCCGCCGTTCGCGCACCGCCGCCGCGCGGGACTCCTCGGCCTCGCGCAGCTCCTGCTCCTCGCGCAGGTCCTGCGGCATCCGGCCGGTGCGGATCGCCTCGGCGTACAGCTCGTACTTCTCGTACCGCTCAAGCCTGCGCCGGTTGGCCCGGCGGAAGCGGCGCGCCACGAGTCTGGAGAGGTCGGCCGCACCGACCATGCCCGCCTCGGGGCCCAGCTGCGCCTTGGCGATACGCGCCTCCGGCCGGTAGCCGCGCCCGGTGAGCTGGCGGCGGAACGCCTCCCTCGCGGGGCCGATCAGCAGATCGTCCGCCGCGCTGACGCCGCCGCCGATGACGAAGCAGGACGGGTCGAGCGCCGCCGCCAGATTCGCGATGCCGACGCCGAGCCACTGGCCGATCTCCTGGAGCAGTTCGACGCACATGGCGTCGCCCTCGCGGGCCAGCTCGGTGATCAGCGGTCCGGTGATGTCGGGGATGTGGCCCTTGACGCGTTCGATGAGGTTGTACGCCACCGGGGAGTCGGCGGCGGCCAGCTCCCTGGCCTCCCTGACGAGCGCGTTGCCCGAGCTGTACTGCTCCCAGCAGCCGCGGTTGCCGCAGGGGCAGCGGTGTCCGGCGGGCACGACCTGCATATGGCCGAACTCGCCCGCCACGCCGTACTTGCCGCGCTTGACCCGGCCGTCCTCCAGTATGGCGCCGCCGATACCGGTCCCGAGCGTGATCATGACGAGGTGGTCCTCGCCGCGTCCGGCGCCGAAGCGCCACTCCGCCCAGGCCGCGGTGTTCGCGTCGTTGTCGACCATCACCGGGACGGCGAGCCGGGAGGAGATCGAGTCGCGCAGGGGTTCGTCGCGCCACGCGAGGTGCGGGGCGAAGAGGATCTTCGCGCGGTCCGCGTCCACCCAGCCGGCGGCGCCGATGCCGACGGCGTGCACGTCGTGGCGGTCGGAGAGGTCCAGCACCAGCTCGACGATGGTGTCCTCGACGACCCGGGGGCTCTTGGACTTGTCCGGCGTCTCGGTGCGGATCTTCTCCAGGATGTTGCCGTCCGGGTCGACGACCCCGGCCATCACCTTCGTACCGCCGATGTCGATCCCGACGGTGGGGACGCGGGGCGCCGAGGCGTGCGAGCGGCGCTCGCGGGTGCCGACGGTCCGCAGGACGGTGGCGCGCGCGGAGCCGCGGTGGGTGAAGTCCCGGTACGTACTCATCGGACCGGCCCCCTCACGCGGGCCTGGCGGACGGCGCTGCTACCGGAACGCGGCCTGGGTACTCGCACGTGTCGTGTCGTCCCTGCGGATCGGGGGCTCGTCGCGCCGGGTGCCCGGGGCGGCGGCGGTGGACGGTTGTCCACCGCCGCCGATTCTGCCATCCGGAAGGTGCGGAGGTCGGTCAGGGCTTGACACTGCCGCCGGACGGCCTCCCGTTCCCTTCCTCGTCCCCCTGGCGTGCGCTGTCGTCCACCGGACGGCCACCGAGGTGGGCCGGGGTGGGGGCCTTCGCCAGCTCGTGGCTCAGCTCTTCGAGCTCCGATCCGCCCGCCATCTGGCGGGTCAGCTCGTCCAGGGTGATCGATTCCTTGGTGTGGCTGCCCGCCATGACACCGCGCTTGAGCAGCACGAACCGGTTGCCGACGAGATACGCGTGGTGCGGGTTGTGGGTGATCAGCACCACGCCGAGACCCGCGTCACGCGCGGCGGCGACGTACTTCAGTACGACGCCGGACTGCTTCACGCCGAGCGCGGCCGTCGGTTCGTCCAGGACGAGGACCTTCGCGCCGAAGTGGACGGCGCGGGCGATGGCCACGCACTGGCGTTCGCCGCCGGACAGGGTCCCGATGGGCTGGTCGACGTCGCGCAGGTCGATGCCCATCCGCAGCAGTTCCTCGCGGGTGGTGCGGCGCATCTGTTCGACGTCGAGGCGCCTGAAGGGGCCCGTGCCCTTCGTCGGCTCGGAGCCGAGGAAGAAGTTACGCCAGACCGGCATGAGCGGTACGACGGCGAGGTCCTGGTAGACGGTGGCGATACCCAGGTCCAGCGCCTCGCGCGGCGAGCCGAGCGTCGCCTTCCTGCCCTCGATCAGGAATTCGCCCGAGTCGTGCTGGTGCAGCCCCGCGATGATCTTGATGAGGGTGGACTTGCCCGCGCCGTTGTCGCCGAGGACGCAGGTGATCTCACCGGCGTGCACCTCCAGCGAGACGCCTTCGAGGGCTCGGATGTTGCCGTAGTACTTACTGACGTCTTCCAGCTCGACCAGGGGCGTCGTGGTCGCCGTGCCGCTGGTGGCCGTGCCGGTCGTGGTCGTGCCGGGCGTGCTGGTCATCGGGTCGCCTCCGCGCGCTTGCGGACCCATGCGTTGAGCAGGGTGGCCAGAAGGAGCATCGCTCCGAGGAAGAACTTGAACCAGTCCGGGTTCCACTCCGCGTACACGATGCCCTTGCTGGTCATGCCGAAGATGAACGCACCGACCGCGGAGCCGATCGCGGAGCCGTAGCCGCCGGTGATCAGACACCCGCCGATGACCGCGGCGATGATGTAGATCAGCTCGTTGCCGACGCCCTCGCCGGACTGCACGACGTCGAACGAGAAGAGCAGATGCTGGCCGGAGACCCAGGCGCAGAAGCCGACGCCCAGGTAGAGGCCGATCTTCGTCAGCCGGACCGGCACGCCGACGGCGCGGGCGGCCTCGGCGTTGCCGCCGACCGCGAAGATCCAGTTGCCGAAGCGGGTACGGAGCAGGATCCAGGTCGCCAGCGCGACCAGGCCCGCCCACCAGAGGATGGTGACCTTCAACTCGACTCCGCCGACGGTCAGTTCGGAGGCGAAGATCTTACGGGCCGACTCGAAGCCCTGCATGTCGCTGATGCTCTTGGTGGAGACGGTGCGGCTGATCAGCTTGGTCAGACCGAGATTGAGACCGGTGAGCATCAGGAACGTGCCGAGGGTGATGATGAAGCTCGGCAGTTTCGTCCGCGTCAGCATGAAGCCGTTGAACACCCCGATGGCGAGGGTGACCAGCAGGGACACGAACACGCCCACCCAGATGTTGGCCGTCATCTGGTAGCTGAACATCGAGGAGATCAGCGCCGAACTGGTCACCAGCACACCGGCGGACAGATCGAACTCGCCGCCGATCATCAGCAGCGCCACCGGCACCGCCATGATCCCGATCGTCGACGCCGCGTACAGGACGGTGCCGAAGCTGGATGTCTTCAGGAACGAGTCGGCGACGACCGAGAAGAACAGGAACACCGCCAAGGCGCCGACGACCGCGCCCAGTTCGGGCCTGCCGAGCAGCTTGCGCAGCGCCGAGTTCCCCAGCAGTCGCTCGTCCCCGGCCGGGCCGGCGTCCCCGCCGTCGCCCGGCCGGTCCTTCACGGGTGGTGCGGTTGTGGTCATCGGGTCCCTCGCTCCGCGAATTTCTCCAGCTCGGCGGCGTCCTGCTTGTTGATGATCTGCGGCCCGGTGAGGACCGGACGCCCGCCGCCGAGTACATCGGCGTTGTACCGGTAGAGCCAGAGCAGATCGACGGCCTCGTACCCCTGCAAGTAGGGCTGCTGGTCGACGGCGAAGCCGAGCCGGCCCGCCTTGAGCGAGCCCGCGACCGCCTCGTTGAGGTCGAAGGTGTCGATCTCGGCCTTGCTGCCCGCCGTCTCCTTCGCCTTGACGGCGGTGTCGGCGAAGGGCGCGCCGAGCGTCACGACGGCGTCGATGCTCTTGTCGGTCTGGAGCTTCGCCTCGATGGACGCCTGCACGTCGGGCATGTTGGTGCCGTCGACGTAGAGGTTCTGCATCGTGCCGCCGAAGGTCTTCTTCGCCCCGGCGCAGCGCTGCTCGTGGCCGACGTTGCCCTGCTCGTGCAGGACGCACACGGCCTTCTTCTTGCCCCTTTTGTCCAGTTCGTCGCCGACGGCCTCACCGGCGATGGACTCGTCCTGGCCGATGTGGGTGAGCGCGCCGTACTGCTCGGACTGCTCGGAGCCCGAGTTGACGGTGATCACCGGGATGCCGGCCTTGACGGCCTTGGCGACGACGGCCTTCATCGCGTCGGGCTTGGCGAGGGTGACGATCAGCCCGTCGACGTCCTTGTCGATGTACGACTGGACGAGCTGCGCCTGCTGCTGGCCCTCGTCGCTGTGCGCGTAGAGGAAGTTGATGTTGTCCTTGACGGCGGCCTGCTTCGCGCCCTTCTGGACGATGTCCCAGAAGGTGTCGCCGTCTCCCGAGTGGGTGACCATGGCGACCGTCCACTTGGGCGTGCTCACCGCGGCCCGCCCCTGTGCCTGGGCCTCGGCGGCCGCGGCCCGTTCCTCGGCGCGCTTGCCGCCGGTGCTGCTGCATCCCGCCAGGGACGCCGCCCCGACAACCGCCGCCAGCACCGCGCCCATCGCGCGTATCCCTGTCCGAACCCCACCGACCCTAGCCACGACGCCGTGCCTCTCTCGCTGTGCTTCCCCGTACCGATACCGATACCGCCGGGCACGGTATGTCCCGGCCCGGCGGCCCAAGTATCGGTCATGGCTGTTCGGGGCCCGGTCAGCGGGTGCGGACACGTGCATGTCATCGGGAGGTGACGCCTGTCTGTCATCGGGTGCCGCGGGCGGTGAACTTCTCCAGCGCGGGGACGTCCTCCTCGGTCACGAGCGCGGGTCCGGTGAGTACGGGCTTTCCGCCGCCGATGACGTTGCCGTTGTTCTTGTTGAGCCACAGCTCGTCCACCGCGAGGTAGCCCTGGAGATAGGGCTGCTGGTCCACGGCGAAGCCGATCTCCTTGGCCTTGAGCTGCTTGACCACGTCCTCGTTGAGGTCGAAGGTGTTGATCTCGGCGCTGGAGCCGGCGCTCTCCTTGGCCTTGACGGAGGCGGCGGCGAAGGGCGCGCCGAGCGTCACGACCGTGTCGATGTCCTTGGCGCTCTGGAGCTTGGCCTCGATCGACGACGTGGACGCGGGCATGTTGGTGCCCTCGATGTTCAGATTCTCGACGGTGCCCTCGAAGGTCTTCTTGACACCGGCGCAGCGCGCTTCGAGCGAGACGTTGCCCTGCTCGTGGATGACGCAGAGCGCCTTCTTCCTGCCGCGCTCGTTCAGCTCCTCTCCGACGGCCTCACCGGCGATGGCCTCGTCCTGGCCGATGTGGCCGAGGGCCCCGAAGGGCTCGGAGAACTCGGCGCCGGAGTTGATCGTGACGACCGGGATTCCGGCGGCGGTGGCCTTGGCGAGGACGGCCTTGACCGCCTCGGGCTTGGCGAGGCTGACCACGAGCCCGTCGACGTCCTGGTCGATATAGCTCTGGATCAGCTGGGCCTGCTCCTTGCCCTCCTTGTTGGCCGCGTAGAGGAACTGGACGTTGTCCTTGCCCGCCGCGACCTTGGCGCCGCTCTGGACGATGTCCCAGAAGGTGTCGCCCTCGCCGGAGTGCGTGACCATGGCGATCTTCATGCGCGGGGTCTTGGCGGTCGTACCGCCGCCGCCGTCGTCGGCCTTGTCCTCGGAGTCCTTCCCGCCGGAGCCGCTGCATCCGGCGACGAGGGCGAGCGCGCATGCGGTGAGCAGCGCCGCCGCCGTGCGGGCCGCCGCCTTTCGGTTGGTACGCATGGTGGATCCGCCTTCTCTCCCGGCCGCCCCGTTGCGGCTGGGGGGAGTTCTAGCGGCGCACGCGCGGCCTCGTCAATACTTTGTCCGAACATTCTTACGAAGAATTGGACGTACGGGAGGCGCCCGGGGAAGCGCTACGGCCGGACGAGGAGCTGGAACTCGAAGACGTAACGCGAGGCCCGGTAGATGTGGTCGCCGAACTCGACGGCGCGGCCGGTGTCGTCGAACGTGGTGCGCTCCATCGCGAGCAGCGGCCCGCCCGTCGGCTCGCCGAGCAGCAGCGCCTCCTCGGCGTCGGCGGCGCGCGCGCCGACCGACTGGCGCGCGCTGTGCAGCGTGATGCCGACGGCGCGCATCATCCGGTAGAGGCCGGTGGATTCGAGCTGTGCGGTGTCGCAGTCGAGCAGTTCGACGGGGAGATGGTTGCGCAGCCGGGCAATCGGTTCGTCGTGGGCGTACCGGAGCCGTTCGACGAGCCGTACGTCCGCCCCTTCCGCGACCCCGAGCGCGGCGGCGATCCGCGCCGTGGCCGGTTCGACCGTGTTGCGCAGCACGCGGGTGGCGGGGCGCCGGCCGGCCGCCTCCAGGTCGTCGTAGAGGCTGCTCAGCTCCAGGGGGCGTCTGACCTTGCTGTGCAGGACCTGGGTGCCGACGCCCCGGCGGCGTACCAGCAGGCCCTTGTCGACGAGCGACTGGATGGCCTGGCGGACGGTGGGCCGGGAGAGTCCGAGGCGGCCCGCCAGCTCGATCTCGTTGCCGAGGAGGCTGCCCGGCGCGAGTCCGCCCTGCTCGATGGCGGCTTCGAGCTGCTGCGACAGCTGGAAGTAGAGCGGGACCGGGCTGGTGCGGTCGACACCGAGCTGGAGCGCGGCGGCCCGGGGGGCCGCTCCGCTCGGCTGCTCTGGTTCCGGCTGCTTGGACACGGGGGCGAGCGTAGCCCCGTGAGATGTTGACGGAAAGTCCTGTAGTTCGGTTGTCAGGACAAGCGCCACGACAGGCACCGGGACAACTACCGGACGGGCAGAGGCCGACACCGTCCGGGCAAAGATCATCAGCAGGTCTAAATGTCAGGACAAACGCTTGACATGACGACGGGGCGAGGCCACCTTAAGGGCCATGCGCATCGGACTCATCGGCACCGGCCGTATCGGCACCTTCCACGCGGAGGCGCTGAGCCGCCATCGCGAGGTCGGCTCCCTCGTCGTCGCCGACACGGACGCGGCCCGGGCCGCACACGTCGCCGACCGTACGGGCTCCACGGCGGCCCCCTCGGTCGACGAGATCTTCTCCTGGGGCGTGGACGCGGTCGTCATCGCCTCGGCCACCTCGGCCCACGCCGATCTGATCAGCCGCGCCGCGCGGGCCGGGCTGCCCGCGTTCTGTGAGAAGCCGATCGCGCTGGACCTCAAGGGGACGCTGAACGCCCTGGCGGAGGTCGACTCCGCCGGCACCGTCCTGCAGCTGGGCTTCATGCGCCGCTTCGACGCCGGTTACGCCGCGGCCCGCGATCTCGTACGGTCCGGGGCCCTGGGCAGGCTGCACACCGTACGCGCCATCACCTCCGACCCCGCGCCTCCGGTCCCGGAGTATCTGCCGCTGTCCGGCGGGCTCTACCGGGACTGTCTGGTCCACGACTTCGACATCATGCGCTGGGTCACCGGGCGCGAGGTGGTGGAGGTGTACGCGACCGGCTCGGACGCCGGGCCCCCGATGTTCCGCGACGCCGGGGACATCGACACGGCCGCAGCCGTCCTCACCCTGGACGACGGGACGCTCGCCACCGCCACCGCCACCCGCTGCAACGGCGCGGGATACGACGTACGGATGGAACTGGCGGGCGAACGGGACCAGTTCGCGGTCGGACTCGACGACCGTACGCCGATCACCTCGACCGAGCCGAAGGGTCCGCCGCGCTGCGACAACCCGTGGCCGGGGTTCCTGGAGCGGTTCGCGCCGGCGTACGAGGCGGAACTGGACGCCTTCATCCGTGTCGTGGGCGGCGAGCTGGAGAACCCGTGCGACGGGCACGAGGCGCTGCACGCGCTGCGGATCGCGGAGGCGTGCGAGCTGTCACGGCTGGAACACCGGCCGGTGCGGCTGGAGGAGATCCCGGGCGGGCTGTAGGCGGACCGTCCGGGCGACCGGTCTCCCTCAGTCGGGCTTCGGCACCGGCAGCACCGTGCCCTGTGCCACCGCGCACAGTGTCTGCGTGCCGTCCGCCGCCACCGTGAACAGGTCGCAGCGCACCGTGGCCTGCCGGCGGCCCGCGTGGACGACGGAGGCGCGGGCGACCAGCGTGCGGCCGGTGCCGGGACGCATGTACTGGATGGAGAAGCCCGCCGTCAGCACGGCGGGGCCGAGTACCGAGCCGGCGGCGAAGGTCATGCTGTTGTCGGCCGCGTAGGCCAGCACTCCCCCGTGCAGATAGCCGTTCTGCTGCTGAAGGTCCGCACGGATGTCCAGCTCCAGCTCCGCCTCGCCGTCCCCGAAGACCATGAGCCTGGTACCGAGCAGGCCGCTGAAGGGCTGGCTGTCCAGCACCTCGCGTGCCAGGACGATGTCGAACTCCCGCATGGTCGGACTCCTCCGGAACGTATCGCGCGGTACCCCGCGCCTCAGGGCCTGATCCACACGACAGGCCGTATGCCTACCACCGCACCGGCAGACCCCGCACCCCACGGATCAGCATTCCGGGCAGCCAGTCCAGCGGCCCCGTGTCCGGGTCGAGGGTCAGGTCGGGGCAGCGTTCGAGGAGGGTACGGACCGCGATCCGGGCCTCCAGGCGCGCGAGGGGCGCGCCGAGGCAGTGGTGGATTCCGTGCCCGAAGGCGAGATGTCCGTGGTTCCGGCCCTTGGCGCCGGTCGCCGTGGCCGTCGCCGTACGCCGGATGTCGAAGCGGTCCGGCTCCGGGTAGCGCGCGGGGTCGCGGCCCGCCGCGCCGAGGCCGACCAGCACCGCCTCGTACGCGGGGATGACCGTGTCGCCGACGGTCACGGGCTCGCTGGTGAAGCGGGCGGTGCCGTTCATGACCGGGCCCTCGTAGCGCAGCATCTCTTCGATCGCGCCGTCGAGCAGCCCGAAGTCGTCCCGCAGGTCGGCCAGTTGATCGGGGTGGGAGAGCAGGGCACGCATGCCGTTGGTGATGAGGTTGACCGTCGTCTCATGACCGGCGATCAACAACAGATAGGCCATGGAGCGCAGTTCGGCGGCGGAGAGCCGGTCGCCGTCCTCGGCGCGGGTGCGCAGCAGCGCGGAGAGCAGGTCGCCGGAGGGGCCGGCGCAGCGCTTGTCCTCGATCAACTCGTCGAAGTAGGAGCCGAGTTCGTGCACGGCCGTGTATTCGGAGGCGGGGCCGCTGGGTGCCACGATCTCCGTCGACCAGGCGCGGAAGACCTCGCGGTCGGCCGCGGGCACACCGAGCAGTTCGCAGATGACGGTGATGGGGAGCGGGTACGACAGCGAGTCGACCAGGTCACCGTGGCCGGCCGGGAGCATGGCGTCGATCAGCCCGTCGGTGAGCGACTGGATCCGCTCGCGCAGTCCGGCCACCCTGCGGGCGGTGAACTCGCGGGCGACGAGCTTGCGCAGCCGGGTGTGGTCCGGCGGGTCCAGGACCAGCAGATTCGGTCCGATGACCCGTTCGTCCAGCATGCTGCCGCCCACCGTGGCCGGTGACTTGGAGAGCCGGGGGTCGGCCAGCGCGGCGCGCGCCTCCCGGTGCCCGACGATCAGCCAGAACCGGTCGCCGTGCGGCACACGGACCTGGTGCACCGGTCCCGCCTCGCGCAGTTTCGCGTAGTACGGGTACGGATCGGCGGTGAAATCGGGCCCGTACGCGCCCAGATCGACGACTGTCATCGCGTCAGATTACGTCGCTCCGGCGTACGCCGCCGAACCTGGCGGCCGACGGATCCGCCGGGCAGGGCCTAGGCCTGGTCGCCGTCCGTCACCAGATCCGCGTCGTGGACCAACAGGGCGATCTGTACCCGGTTGTTGAGACCGAGCTTGGCCAGGACGCGGGACACGTGCGCCTTGACCGTGGGGACGCTCATGAACAGTTCCGCCGCGATCTCCGCGTTGGAGCTGCCGCGCCCCACGGCGAGCGCCACCTCCCGCTCGCGATCCCCGAGCCGGGTCAGCCGGTCCGTCGCCGTGTCCTTGCGTACGCCGGTCGGCGTCCCCGCGACATGGCGCATCAACTGGCGGGTGACGGCCGGGGAGAGCACGGGCTCGCCCGCCGCCACCTGCCGTACCGCCGCGACGATCTCCGCCGGGGGCGTGTCCTTCAGGACGAACCCGGCGGCGCCCGCGCGCAGCGCCCGCAGCACCTGCTCGTCGGCGTGGAACGTGGTCAGGACGAGGACTTCGGGCGCCCCGGCGCGCGCCCGCAGCAGTTCGGTGGCGGCGAGGCCGTCCATGATGGGCATCCGGATGTCCATGAGCACGACGTCGGGCGCGCGTTCGCGGACGAGCGTCTCCACCTCGGAGCCGTCGGACGCCTCCCCCACGATCTCGACACCGTCCGCACCGCCCAGCATGAAGGTCAGTCCGGCGCGCACGAGGGGGTCGTCGTCGACGATGAGGAGCCGGATGGGCGTGGTGGTCATGGGGACCACGGTAGCCAGGCCTTGACGGCGAATCCGCCGTCGAGCGTCGGGCCGTGCTCGAAGCGGCCACCGGCGAGGGTGGCGCGTTCGGTCAGCCCGATCAGCCCCTGGCCGGATCCCGGCACGTTGGGGACCGGCCCGAGCGGCGCCTCGTTGCGCACCTCGACGGTGAGTCCGTCCCCCGGGCCGCCGCTCACCAGGACGGTGGTGCCGGTGCCGGGCGCGTGCTTGCGCGCGTTGGTCAGGCCCTCCTGCGCGATGCGGTAGGCGGTACGGCCGGTGGCGGACGGTACGGCCTCCGGGTCGTCGACGCCGCTGTCGAGGGTGACCTTCATCCCGGCCTCGCGGGACTCGGCGACCAGGGCGTCGAGGGTGACGAGGGTGGGCTGCGGGCGCTCGCCGTCGTCGCCGGGCGCGCGCAGCACGCCGATGATCATGCGCAGGTCCTGGAGCGCCTCGTGGGCGCTGTCGCGGATCACACCGGCGGCTCTGGCCACCTCGGGAGGCGGCGCGTCGGGTCTGAACTCCAGCGCGCCCGCGTGGACGCTGAGCAGCGTCAGCCGGTGCGCCAGTACGTCGTGCATCTCGCGCGCGATGGCCTCGCGGGCCAGCCGCTGGGCCTGCTCGGCCCGGAGCGCGGCCTCGTTCTCGGCGCGCACCGCGCGTTCGCGCAGTGCGACGAAAAGCTGCCGCCGGGCCCGTACGAGCATGCCCCAGGCGAGCGCGAGCAGGATGAGGAGCGCGCCGAGGATGACCGCGAAGAGATGGGAGATGGTCGGGTCGGGACGCAGATACGCCTGGCCGGTCATGCCGATCAGGGCGAGGACCGCGACGTAGGCCACGGGCTTGAACGGCCGGTGGATGGCCAGGCTGAAGAGTGCCACCAGGGCGGCCCCGACCGCCGTCGGCGCGACCGTCTCCACCACAACGAGACAGATGGCCAGCCCCAACGGCCAGCGCCGGCGCACCCAGAGCCCGCCGCAGGCCGCGAGGCCGATCAGCAGGTCGGCCATGATGAGCGGCTCGCTGTTGCCCGCCCGCTCGGCCGTGTCCAGCGCGAGCATGCCGACGAAGACGGCGAAGAAGAAGACGATCAGGTCCACCACCCAGTCCCGCACGGTCCGCCGCTGCCGCGGCCCGCCCCGCTTCCCGGCGGCATCGGGGCCGGTGGGCCCCGCCATGGCCGAAGGCAGCAGCCAGGGGTACTCCGTACGCGTCATACGACCAATCTATGCAGGTGGGGCGTGGCGCGCTGCCCGGTGGAAGGCGTCGGCTACCAAAGTCGCGAGGTCATCGACTTAGGGCGCGGCGTCGGGCTCCGGCGGGAGCCGCCAGCCGGGCGCCGCCGCCGGGCGCCGCCGCCGGACGGTGCGGTACGGGAACGGTGCGGTACGGGAGCGGTGCTCCGTCCCGCGGGCGCAACGCCGCGGGGCCGCGCGGACGGGGCGGCCCGACGGCGCAGCAGTACGGGCCTGCACCCCGTGGCCGGAGCGGATGCCACACGGTGCGGTAAGGAAACGGTGCTCGTTCCGGCGGCCGCAACGCCCCGAACGCCGCGCGGTCGCGCGGTCGCGCGGACGGGCGGCCCGACGGCGCAGCGGTACGGGCCCGCACCGCGTGGCCGGAGCGGATGCCACACGGTGCGGTACGGGAGCGGTGCTCCGTCCCGCGGGCGCACGGTGCCGGACGCGACGAGGTCCAGCTACTCCCCCTGCGGGCGGACGGCGCTCGTCGCGGATACACCACGGGCCCGGACGCTGCGCGCCACCCCGCACGGGGCGGGGCGGGCGCGTACCGGCGCCGTACGGGGCCGGTCGGCGACAGCGCCGTCCACGTCCGATTCCCGCCGGTGGCACCCGCGGTCGGCGGGTTTGATCGAGGTCATCCGCAGCACCCATTCGTCGCCCGCCGTCGCGGGCGACCGATCGAAGGACGCACCACATGTCTGTATCGAAGTCCGCGCAGGCCGGCCGGACCGCGCTGGTCACCGGTGGCAGCCGGGGTATCGGGGCCGCCATCGCCCTGCGGCTCGCCCAGGAGGGCGTGGATGTCGCGATCACGTTCGTCGCGGACGAGGCCGCCGCACGGGAGGTCGTGCGAAAGATCGAGGCGGCCGGGCGGCGCGGGCTCGCGCTGCGCGCCGACTCGGCCGACCCCGCGCAGGCCGTGAGCGTGGTGGAGCGGGCCGTCGACGGTCTCGGCGGGCGGCTCGACGTGCTCGTGAACAACGTCGGAATCGGGCTGCTCGGCCCCCTGGACTCCTTCCCGGCGGCCGACGTCGGCCGACTGCTGGCCGTGAATGTCCAGGGTGTCTTCCTCACCACGCAGGCCGCGGCCACGAAGCTCGTACGCGGCGGCCGGATCGTCACCGTCGGCAGCTGTATGACCCAGCGGGTGCCCGGCCCCGGCGGCACGCTCTACGCGACGAGCAAGTCCGCGCTGATCGGCCTGACGAAGGCACTGGCACGGGAGTTGGGCGAGCGGGGGATCACCGCGAACATCGTCCACCCGGGTCCGACCGACACGGACATGAACCCGGCCGACGGCCCGTACGCGGCGGGTCAGAGCGCGATGACGGCGCTCGGCCGGTACGGGTCCGCCGACGAGGTGGCGTCGATGGTGGCGTTCCTGGCGAGTGACGAGGCGGCGTACGTCACCGGCGCCGAGTTCGCGGTGGACGGCGGGCACGCAGCGTAGCTCCGCCGGACGCGGTCAGCCGCCCAACTCGCGGTGGCGTACGGCCAGTCGGGCCGCCCCCTCCTCGGTGAGCGAACCGAAGAGGCGCAGTCGGGAGATGCCGCCGTCCGGGAAGATGTCGATCCGGACCTGACGGCCGGTCACGGGACGGTCGAGGACGAAGCGGTGGTTGGTGTCGGGCTGGAGGCGGGTACGGGGCAGGACCTCGGCCCAGTCCCCGTCGTCCGCTCCCGACGCCCCGTCGCGTACGGAAAGTGCCGCCCAGCCCGCCGAGTTGCCCTTCAGATACGCCGTGTCGATCTCGACGGCGCGGATCTCGGACCGCTCGGCCAGCTCGTAGCGGATCCAGTCGTTGCCCTTGTCGCGGCGCCGGCGCGTCTCCCAGCCGTCGTCCATCTGACGCGAGCGGCCCGGCTGGATGGTGTTGGTGGCGGGTGAGTAGAAGCGGTCGGACGCGTCCTCGACCCGGCCGCCGTTCTCCAGCGCGACGAGGTCGAACGTACCGAGCGCGGCCAGCCACTCCGGGTCGGGCATGACGTCGCCGTACACCCGCAGGCGCGCGATGCCTCCGTCGGGATGCTGGTTGACCCGCAGATGGGTGAAGCGCCGCCCGGCGCCGACGGTGAATCCGTTGGCCGCGTGACCGCCGACGGCCGTACGGGGTACGAGAGTTGTCCACGTAACCCCGTCGGCGAGCAGGTCCTCCGGGGACGGGGAGCCGGGCACGGACGTCGCCTCGACGGATACGGCCCGCGGGTAGTTGCCGCGGAAGTGGGCGGTGTCGACCACGATGCCGCGTACGACGCCGGGGGCGCCGAGCCGTACGAGGGCCCAGTCGTGGTCGTCGTCGGTGGGATGCGGGCGCGCGGCGGAGGCGCCGCGCCTGCGGCGGGTCTCCCAGCCGTCCATGATCTTGCCCTTGTGCCCGAAGCGCTCCGGGTCGAACTCGGCGGGACCCGGCTTGAGCAGATTCTCGCGCTCGGCGAAGAACTCGTCGTTGGCGGCGACGACACCGGCGCCGAGCCTGCGGTCGGCCAGGTCGACGAGATGGGTGAAGGGGAGGTCGGCGGAGCGGTGGTCGGCGTACGGGTCGCCGCCGGCGTACGGCTCGGCGTCCCCCGTGAAGCGGGGGACCTCGGGCGTCCCGGCAGCGGGCCCGGCGGTCAAGGGGCTTGTGGCCACGGTCAGTTGTTCCTTTCGAGCAGTCGGCCCGAGGGCTCGGCGATGGCTCCGTCGGCGACGATGCGCCGGCCGCGCAGCCAGGTCGACCTGACGACGCCGTACAACGTCCTGCCCGCGTACGCGGTGACGCGGTTGCGGTGCTGGAGCGTGGCGGGATCGACGGTGAACGATTCGTCGGGCGCCAGGACCGCGAAGTCGGCGTCGCGGCCCGCCTCGACGGCACCCTTCCTGTCGAGCCCGGCCAGCGCGGCGGGCCCGGTCGACATCCAGCGGGCCACGTCGTCCAGCGAGTGACCGCGCCGGCGGGCCTCGGTCCAGATGGCGGGCAGACCCAGTTGGAGGGAGGAGATGCCACCCCACGCGGTCGCGAAGTCCGAGGTCTTGAGGTCGGTGGTGGAGGGCGAGTGGTCGGAGACGACGCAGTCGATCGTCCCGTCGGCGAGCCCCTGCCACAGGGCGTCCTGGTTCGCGGCCTCGCGGATGGGCGGACAGCACTTGAACTCCGTCGCACCGTCCGGGACTTCCTCGGCCGTGAGGGTGAGGTAGTGCGGGCAGGACTCGACGGTCAGCCGCACGCCCTCCCGCTTGGCCGCGGCGATCAGTGGGAGCGCGTCGGCCGACGACAGATGCAGGATGTGGACGCGGGCGTCCAGCCGGCGGGCCGCCGCGATCAGGCCCTCGATCGCGGCGTTCTCGGCGTCGCGGGGCCGGGAGGCGAGGAAGTCGGCGTACTTCGCGCCGGCCCGCCGCGGCGCCGCGGCCAGTTCGCGCGGGTCCTCGGCGTGCACGATGAGCAGCCCGCCGAAGCCGGCGATCTCCGCGAGCGAACGGCCGAGCTGTGCGGCGTCCAGCTCGGGGAACTCCTCGACACCGGAGGGTGACAGGAACGCCTTGAAGCCGAACACCCCGGCATCGTGCAGGGACTTGAGGTCGGAGACGTTGTCGGGGAGCGCGCCGCCCCAGAATCCGACGTCGATGTGCGCCTTGGGGCCCGCGACCTCCCGTTTGATCCGGAGGTGGGCCGTCGTGGTCGTCGGCGGGAGGGAGTTGAGGGGCATGTCGACGAGGGTGGTGATGCCGCCGGACGCCGCCGCGCGGGTGGCGGTCCAGAAGCCCTCCCACTCCGTGCGGCCGGGGTCGTTCACATGCACATGGGTGTCGACGAGGCCGGGGAGGACGACGTCGTCGCCGACGTCCTCCAGACGGGCGCCGGGCGGCGGTTCGGAGCCGTATCCGCTCTCGTACGGGAGCACGGCCGCGATCGTGTCGCCGGCGACGGCGATCGACGCGGGGCGGGTGCCCTCGGGGGTCACGACGCGTGTCGAGCGCAGCACCAGGTCCACGTTCCGGTCCAGGTCGGTCACCGGCCACCCTCACTTCCGTACGTCCGTCATGCCCACGCGAACGAATCATCGAATTCAACGAACTGTTGAAGGAGTCTTCATGCCGGACCAGGGTCCGTCAAGGCCACTCCGCCCGGAACGCGCCCGCTGCACTACACTGAAATCCTTTCCACGAAGCGAAACTAGACTTTCATCAGACAGAACCCCGCACCATCACCAACCGTACGAACCGATCACGCCGGGTGACGGTCGACACCCGGAGAGACACCCCCTGACCGGCGCATACGTGGCGCGGCCGACCGGCCCGGGGACCCGGTCGCCCACCGGGCCGCCCGGTAAACTGCTGACTCGCCCAGCCTGTCCCGACGCCCCGAGAGGACCGTTGTTGTGCCGACGTCCAGCGCCGCCAGTGCCAGCGCCACCGACGCCACCAAGCCCGCATCCGCGAGCGGCGGCGTCCAGTCCCTCGAGCGTGCCTTCGATCTGTTGGAGCGGATGGCGGACGCGGGCGGCGAGGTCGGCCTGAGCGAGCTCTCGGCGAGCAGCGGACTGCCCCTGCCGACCATCCACCGGCTGATGCGTACGCTCGTCGCCTGCGGTTATGTACGACAGCAGTCGAACCGCCGGTACGCGCTCGGCCCGCGCCTCATCCGGCTCGGCGAGTCTGCGTCGCGACTGCTCGGCACCTGGGCGCGGCCGTATCTGGCTCGGCTGGTCGAGGAGACCGGCGAGACGGCGAACATGGCGCTGCTCGACGGCGACGAGATCGTGTATGTCGCGCAGGTGCCGTCCAAGCACTCGATGCGGATGTTCACCGAGGTCGGCCGGCGGGTGCTCCCCCACTCCACGGGCGTGGGCAAGGCGCTCCTCGCGCACGCGTCGGCCGACGAGGTGCGGGCGCTGCTCGGGCGTACGGGTATGCCGGCGGCCACGGAGAAGACGATCACGACGCCGGACGGCTTCCTCGCGGCGCTCGACGTGGTGCGCGCCACCGGTTACGCGGTGGACGACAACGAGCAGGAGATGGGGGTCCGCTGCCTGGCGGTGCCGGTGCCCAACTCCCCCACGCCTGCGGCGATTTCGATCTCGGGGCCGGCCGGCCGGGTCACGGAGACGGCCACCGAGAGGATCGTGCCGATCCTCCAGGAAGTGGCGCGGGAGCTGTCCGAGGCGCTGGCGAGTACGGCCGCGGCGGCCCATCAGCAGCCGTAAGTCCCGTGCGCGCCGGACCACTTGGCCCTTCGAGACGTGAGGACCGAGACGTGAGGCCCGGGGCCGACGCCCTGGGCCAACGCCCGGGACCACTACATGAGGCCCGCGACGTGAGCGCCGTACGCCCCAATCCCCTGGGGCGTACGGCGCTCTGGCACCTCGAAGCCGGTACCCGATACCTGAAAGACCGGGTGAGCGGCAACAAGCCCTGGTGCCTTCCTGCTTCAGCGCGCTAATTCTCCGAAGAGGTCGACCGCCTTCCTGACATCCATCAGGGTGGGCGCCAGCGCGCTCACCGAGCCGATCGAGCCGACGATCAGCAGCAGCGAGCGACGCATCCGCAGAATCTCCGGATCGCCTCCCGCCACCATCGCGGCCATCGCGGCCAGTTCTTCCTCCGCGATCCCTCTGTCCCTGAACTCGTTCGGATACACGGCGAGTTCCCGCCTGAGACGCGCCACGGCGTACCGCAGCCCGGTCAGTCTCGGATCCTCGCCCCGCTCTGTCACTCGCGTATGCCCCACGCTCCGCAACAAAGTTCTTCCCCCTCGCACGCCATGGTGCATGTGCCTTCGGCATGGTGCTCGCCCCTCCGGCGCCTCCCTTGAAACACGCCCGGCGCCGCGAGACGCGGGACAGTAAACGCCACACGGGCGGCCGTGCGCCACCTGATGGACAATATTCAACTTGTTCATCCGGCGTATCGCCAGGTGGGAGCCGCGCAACGATCTGACGCACCGTCCGACAGCGCCGGGCGCGGTGGCGCAAAAGGGCGCTTGAGGGCCCGGGTGAGGTATGCAGAACGCATGAACGACAACGATCACGGAGAGTCGCCGGTCGCCGGGCTGCTGCTCGCGGCGGGCGGCGGGCGGCGGCTGGGCGGGCGGCCGAAGGCGCTGCTGCCGTACCGGGGGCGCCCGCTGGTGGAGCTCGCCGCGCGGTCGCTGCGCGACGGCGGCTGCGAGCGGGTGCATGTGGTGCTCGGGGCCGCCGCCGCCGAGGTGCGGGCCCGCGCCGTACTGCCGGGCTGCGTACTGGTCGACAACCCGGAGTGGACCGGGGGCATGGGCTCGTCGCTACGGGCCGGGCTGGCCTCGCTGGCGGCGGCCTCCGCCCACTCGGCGGCGCTGGTGATGCTGGTGGACCAGCCGGGGATCGGCCCGGTGGCGGTGGCCCGGGTACGGGCCGCGTACCGCTCCCCCGGGACACTCGCCGCGGCCTCCTACGGAGGCGAGCGCGGCCATCCGGTGCTGTTCGGCGCGGACCACTGGGCGGGGATCGCGGCGGATGCGACGGGCGATCAGGGGGCACGCGGCTATCTGAGGTCCCACGCGCGCGACATCGTTCTCGTCGAGTGCGGGGATGTCGCGGAGGCGTACGACATCGACACGGAGGAGGATCTGTCGCACCTTGAGTAACGACGGTGGCACTGAGCGCCGCGTTCTGTCGTGCCAGAGAATCTCGACGTCAACAAACCATTGAACTTCCACAATGAGGAAACTATTATCCACAGGTCAGAAGCGCCCGACCCCCCGGAAGGCGCCCGCGACCACAGCACGGCGTCCCGGCACCCAGTGCCTCCCACGGTGACCCGGCGGTCGCCGAGGGCCGCCCGTCGAAGGAGTGACAGCCCATGTCCGCACCAGCGCCGTCCCCGCTGGCCGTCGTCGATGCCGACACCCTGCCCCGGCAGGACGAGGCCCTCACCGACGCGGCTCTCGCCTTCGTGGCCGAACTGCACCGCCGGTTCACCCCCCGGCGTGACGAGCTCCTGGTCCGCAGGGGCGAGCGGCGTACGGAGATCGCCCGTACGTCGAGGCTGGACTTCCTGCCCGAGACCGCGGCCGTACGCGAGGACGACTCCTGGCGCGTCGCGCCGTCCCCGGCAGCGCTGAACGACCGCCGGGTGGAGATCACCGGGCCCACCGACCGGAAGATGACGATCAACGCGCTCAACTCCGGCGCGAAGATCTGGTTGGCGGACTTCGAGGACGCTTCGGCTCCCACCTGGGAGAACGTCATCACCGGCCAGCTCAATCTGATGGACGCCTACGCGCGCGAGGTCGACTTCACCGACCCGGCGTCCGGCAAGTCGTACGCGCTCAAGGCCGCCGGCGAACTCGCGACGGTCGTCATGCGCCCGCGCGGCTGGCATCTGGACGAGCGCCACCTCCGCTCCGAGGCCGGTGCGGTCCCGGGCGCACTGGTCGACTTCGGGCTGTACTTCTTCCACAACGCCGAGCGGCTCATCGAGCTGGGCAAGGGCCCGTACTTCTACCTGCCGAAGACCGAGTCGCACCTGGAAGCGCGGCTCTGGAACGACGTGTTCGTCTTCGCCCAGGAGTACGTGGGCATCCCGCAGGGCACGGTCCGCGCGACCGTACTGATCGAGACGATCACAGCGGCGTACGAGATGGACGAGATCCTGTACGAACTCCGCGACCACGCCTCCGGGTTGAACGCCGGCCGCTGGGACTATCTCTTCTCGATCGTCAAGAACTTCCGGGACGGCGGCCCCAAGTTCGTCCTGCCTGACCGCAACGCGGTCACGATGACGGCCCCGTTCATGCGCGCGTACACCGAACTCCTCGTCCGCACCTGCCACAAGCGCGGCGCGCACGCCATCGGCGGCATGGCGGCCTTCATCCCCTCGCGACGCGACCCCGAGGTCAACAAGGTCGCCTTCGCGAAGGTCAAGGACGACAAGGACCGCGAGGCGGCGGACGGCTTCGACGGCTCCTGGGTCGCCCACCCCGATCTGGTCCCGATCGCGATGGCGTCCTTCGACGCCGTGCTGGGCGAGCGCCCCAACCAGAAGGACCGCCTGCGCGAGGACGTCTCGGTGACGGCACCCGAACTGATCGCGATCGACTCCCTCGACGCCAAGCCCACCTACCAGGGCCTGATCGGCGCGGTCCAGGTCGGCATCCGCTACATCGAGGCGTGGCTGCGCGGCCTCGGCGCGGTCGCCATCTTCAACCTGATGGAGGACGCGGCGACGGCGGAGATCTCCCGCTCCCAGATCTGGCAGTGGATCAACGCGGGAGTGGTCTTCGAGAACGGCGAGACGGCCACCGCCGACCTGGTCCGCGAGATCGCGGCGGCGGAACTGGCCGCGATCCGCACGGAGATCGGCGAGGAGTCGTTCACGGCGGGCACCTGGCAACAGGCCCACGACCTGCTGCTGACGGTGGCGCTGGACGAGACCTACGAGGACTTCCTGACGCTCCCGGCCTACGAACAACTCCGCGGCTGACAACCACGGTCGACACGCCCCACGCCCCACGCCTCCGGCCCCGGCGCATCCCCGCGCCGGGGCCGGAGCGCCATTGCGAGAGCGCTCTCAAGCGGGTCACAATCGCGGTATGGCCTTCATTCGTCCGTATCGCCCCGGCGACCGCCCCGCGGTGTTCGACATCTGTGTGCGGACCGCCGACGCCGGTGGGGACTCGCGGCATCTGTACCCGGACAGTGAGCTGGTGCCCAGTGTCTTCGCCGCGCCGTATCTGGAGTTGGAGCCGGAGCTGGCCTTCGTGCTGGACGACGGGGAGGGGCGGGCCGTCGGGTATGTCCTGGGGGTCGAGGACACTCCTCGCTTCGTGAAGGCCTTCCGGCGGGACTGGCTGCCCGTCGTGGGGGAGCGCTATCCGGCGCCGGGTGAGGGCGTGGGAACGCGTACTCCGAGCGACGTCATGGCGGGCCTGCTGCACGATCCCGAGCGGATGGTGCTGCCCGAACTCGCGGATCATCCGGCGCACTTGCACATCGATCTGCTGCCGGATCGGCAGGGGCAGGGGCACGGCAGGGCGCTGATTCTCGCGCTTCTCGACGCGCTGCGTGGCAAGGGGGTGGGCGCCGTGCATCTGTCGATGCTGACCGCGAACACCGGGGCGCGGGCCTTCTACGACCGGGTGGGGTTCTACGAGATCACCGTGCCGGGGGCGGACGCGGACGAGGTGACGTATCTGGGGCGCGGTACGACGCCCTGAGGGCTCACTCGGCGGCTGCCTCCCACTCACGGGCGGGGAACGCGCACACCGCCTTCGCGTGCTCGGCGCCGGCAGGAGGACCTGGGTGGCCGGTCTCCGTCCGGCCACCGCGCCGCCGCCGTAGGACAAGAGAGGTGCCGTGCGGCGATGAGTTTCGGTGATCGAGCGGGTCTACCTCTCATGGACACCGATACGGATACGCAACTGCCCGACCACGGACCCGCCTGTCGCAGCATCGCCGGGCTGCTCGACGGTATCGACGGCATCGACGAGAAGCAGCTCGCGGCGCCCACGCCCTGTCCCGACTACACCGTGCGGGAGCTGCTCGCGCATCTGGTCGGGCTGACCGTCGCCTTCCGGGATGCCGGGACGAAGGCGCTGGGGCCGACGACCGACACGCCGCCGACCGGGGGACTGCCGCAGTTGGAGGACGGGTGGCGGGCCGCGCTGCTGACGCAGATGGACGGGCTCGTCGAGGTCTGGCGTTCGCCCGAGGCGTGGCAGGGCTTCACCCGGGCCGGTGGCGTGGATCTGCCGGCCCAGGTGGCGGGGCTCGTGGCGCTGAACGAGCTGGTCGTGCACGGCTGGGACCTGGCACGCGGCACCGGGCAGGCGTACGAGGCCGACCCGGCGAGCCTGGAGGCGACGCTGGCGTTCCTCGAACCGGCGGCGGCGAGCGCGGAGGCGGGCGAGGCACCGGAGGGGCTGTTCGGCCCGCCGGTGCGCCAGCCGGCCGACGCGCCGCTGCTCGACCGGGTCATCGGGCTGAGCGGGCGTCGGCCGGACTGGCGGCCCGGGGAGTAACGCGCAGTCGCGCGGACGGCGCTACGTCGCGGACACGCCCCGCGCCGGGTTCTCCGATTCGCGCAGCAGCGCTCGCGCCTCCTCGCGGAAGCGGGCGTCCGCGCGGACCGGGTCCTGGGAGAAGCCGGGTATGAAGACGTGGGCGTCACGTTCCGCCAAGTCGGTCAGCCGAGTGAGCTGATGGGCCGTCAAGTTCCTTGCGCCGAAGGCCCGTAGGAAGTCCAGCGCCGATTGCGGGTCCGCGTTGGTCTCGGCGGATGTCAGGGCCGCGTCCGCCAGCCGGGTGTGGTCCTGGCCCGTGGGGTCGACGGTGAGGAGGGCGAGTGCCGCTGCCGCCGCGTGGTCGGGGTGGTCCAGTTTGCGTGCCAGGAGCGGGGCGAGCGGGCGGCCCAGCTCGCCGAGCGCGCCCGCCGCCCCGGCCGCGCGGACGTTCTGCCAGCGGGTCCAGTCCCCGTCGGCCTCCTCCAGAACTCCGGCGAGAATGGGCAGGGCTTCGTCCGCACTGCCTGTGAGCCGCCACAGCGCGCGGGCGATCTCGGTGTCGCCGTCGAGGCGGGGATTCGTACGCCCCTCCTCGGAGGAGCCCCGCGGCTTGCGAGCCGTGTCGCTCAGCGCGGCACGCAGATACGGCAGCAGGGCCGACGCCTCCGAACCGCCCAGCTCCCCCGCGAGTTTCGCCGCGTCGGCCACGTCCCGGTCGCCGGAGACCAGCGCTTCGGTGACGGCCTTCACCAGCGGTCCGGTCTCCCCCGTGAGCCGGTGCAGCGCCGATCCCACGTCGAGCGGGCTCTGCTCGGTGAGGTCCGCGGCGTGCAGCGCCGCCGCCACGCGGTCCCGTTCCTCCGGGGGACAGATGGCGGGCAGGGCGCGCAGTACGACGAAGGGGTAGCGGTCCAGCGCCGCCAGCAGGTCCGGTACGGCCGGTGCCGCGCGTTGTCCCCAGCCGGCCAGGAGCAGGCCGAGGTGGATCGACTCGTTCCACGCGATGTCGCTGTCCGCCAGCCGGGCCCGGACGGCGTCCAGCAGCTCCGGCACGCACGGGAACGGGTCAGGGTCCCCTTCGCGGGCGGCCCCGTCCCATCCCCCGGGGCGCGTCTTCGCCGCCGCGTCGAGCGCCTTCGGCCGCTGTGACAGGTCGGCGGCCAGCAGCGGGGCCGCCGTCTCCGGGACCACCCCGACCAGTGCCGCCAGCGCGCGGTCGGCCAGCTCGCCGCCCTCGGTGGCGAGGGCCGTGAGCGCGGGGACGGCGGGTGCCGCGTACGCACCGAGCTGCCTGACGACCGAGAGCGCGGGGCTCGCCGACGAAGGATCGCCCAGCAGCGCGGCCAACGGTCCGGCGAGGCGGGCCGGTGCGGCGCGGGAGACCTCGCAGGCGTGCTCGGCCGCCGAGACGGCCTCGCCGCGCGCGTCGGCGTCCGGATGGCGCAGCCCGGCGTCGGCCAGTGTGAACGCGGCCTCCCTCGCCTCGTCCGTGTCCCGGTCCAGCAGCCCCTCGACCACATATCGCAGGGGCTCGTTCTGCTCCATGTCGAACCGGCTCGCGACCAGCGGCTCAAGGGGCAGCAGGGAGATGAGCGTGTCGTGATGGGCCGCCGTCCACGGCAGGTCCGCGTCCACACAGGCCAGCAGGGCGGCCAGTCGCACCGGCGCGCCCTCCGCGCCGTCCCCGCCCCCTTCCCCGTCGTCCCCCGGTGTCCCGAGCACGGCCGTCTCGAACTCCCGCGCACCCGCCGGGTCGAGCAACACCGTCCCGGCGAGCACCTCCGCCCGTACCACCGGGTCCAACTCGCCCTCCCAGCACCGTCGCAGCACGGGAAGCACCTGCTCCGCCGCGCCGGTCCTGGCCGCCGCCCAGACCGCCGCCTGCCGTACAGAGGTGTCGGGCGACTCGATCAGCGGGAGTATCAGGGGCAGTTGGGCGGCCACGGCCGCCCGGCACGCGCCGGGTGTGTCACTCCGCTCGTCCTCGCTCTCGGCGATGCAGCCGAGCAGCAGAAGCATGTCGGCCGGCCTGATCCCGGCCGCGGCCAGCCGGGCGGGATACGGCACGGCGTGCGCCGTCGCCTCGTACACCGACCCCTGGTGGACGATGTTTCCGTAGAGCTCGTACAGCGCCTCTTCCGACTCCTCGGCGTCGTCGCTCGCCAACGCCCGGAGTTGGTCGGGGAGATCGTCGGCGCTTCCATAGGCGTGCTCCCGTTCCGCCCACGGCTGCGCGTCGAGGTCGGCGAAAATCTGTGCGAGATCCATGGAGAGAATCCTGGCACGAGCCTCTGACAACGCCGCCGGCCCGGCCGCCGCCGGTGGACCGCCTGTGCGTCCGGGGCGCCGGGGCTGTTGACTGGGGTCGTGACCCGGGCCGGGCCGGGCCGGACCCCGGGCCGTGAGGAAAGGCCGCTTCATGCCGTACGCGCTCCGCCGACCGCTGCTCGCACTGCTGCTGGCTCTCGCCACCCTGTGCGCGGGCACGGCGTGCACCGCCGCCGCGGGGAAGGACACGGCCGCGGGGAAGGGCGCCGCGACGGCGCTGGACGACCCGGCGAAGAAGGAGATCGCGATGCGGCTGGTCTCCAGCGCCGAGAACTCCTCGCTCGACTGGAAGGCCCAGTACCGCTACATCGAGGACATCGGCGACGGCCGCGGCTACACCGCCGGCATCGTCGGCTTCTGCACCGGCTGCGGCGATCTGCTTAAGGTGGTCGAGCGTTACGTGGCGGCCCGGCCGGACGGCAATGTGCTGGAGCCCTTCCTCCCGGCGCTCCGCGCGGTCAAGGGCGGTGAATCGCACGACGGGCTCGGCACCGCGTTCACCACCGCGTGGCGTGAGGCGGCCGGCGATCCGGTGTTCAGGAAGACGCAGGACGCCGAGCGTGACCGGATCTACTTCGACCCCGCCGTGGACGCGGCGAAGGGCGACGGGCTGGGCGCGCTGGGGCAGTTCATCTATTACGACGCGTACGTGATGCACGGCTTCCGCGACGCGCGCGGCTCGGTCGGCGTCCGTACGATGCGCCAACAGGCCCTGAAGAAGGCCGGGTCACCGGCGAAGGGCGGGGACGAGACCGCGTATCTGAACGCCTTCCTCGACGCCCGCGTCGACGCGATGCGCCGCGAAGCGTCGCACTCGGACACCAGCCGTGTCGAGACCGCTCAGCGCGTCTTCCTCGACGCGGGGAATCTGGATCTCGAACCGCCACTCAAGTGGAAGGTGTACGGGGACAGTTACCGCATCGACCGGGGCTGAGCCGGCGGCCGGCCGAAGCCGCCGCCTCACCCGTATCGCCCGCATCGCCCGCCCCACCCCTCTCACTCGATCAGCGTCCGCTTCGGGCGCACCACGCAGAACTCGTTCCCCTCCGGGTCCGCCAGCACCGTCCATGACTCCTCGCCGGTCTGTCCGACGTCGACGCGCCGGGCGCCGAGCGTGATCAGACGGTCGATCTCGGCCTCGCGGTCCTCCGCGACCGTCGTCAGGTCGAGGTGGAGGCGGTTCTTGACGGTCTTGCGCTCCGTCGCGGGCACCGGCATGAAGCACATGCCGACCGGTGCGGACTCGTCGGGCCCGATGACCACCTCCCGTTCGCGTTCGGACAGCACCCGCCAGCGCAGCGCAGCCGCCCAGAAGCGGGCGAGGCCGGGCAGATCGTGCGTGTCGACGACGATGTGATGCAGGCTCAGAGGCATCCCGGCAGTATGCGCCGGGCCCGTTCCCCCGCGCATCGTCGATTTCTTTGACGCGCCATGGGTGTACGTCACCGCCAACCTTCGGTAGGAAAGCTTCCTAACAGAAACCGAACCGGTCGGTTTCCAACAGCCCCCCCATGGAGGTCCGGTGCCAACCCCCCACGCCCGCACCCATGCCCGCACTCGCACATTCGGACTCGTTCCCCGCGTCCTGCTCGGTCTCGTCCTCGTCGCCGGACCCGTCACGGCCGTCGCCCACGCGTCGCCCGGAGCGGACAGGGCCGGCGCCACGGCGGCGACAGGCGCGGCAGCCGTCGCCGCCCCCGGCCTGGACGACCCGGCGAAGAAGGAGATCGCGATGCGGCTGGTCTCCAGCGCCGAGAACTCCTCACTCGACTGGAAAGGTCAGTACGGCTACATCGAGGACATCGGCGACGGCCGCGGCTACACCGCCGGCATCATCGGCTTCTGCTCCGGCACCAGCGACATGCTGGACCTGGTCGAGCTCTACACCGAGCGCGAGCCTGACAACCCCCTCGCCCCCTACCTGCCCGCGCTGCGTGCCGTCGACGGCACGGACTCGCACGAAGGACTCGACCCCGGCTACACCGACGCCTGGCAGGAGGCGGCCCGGGACCCAGCGTTCCAGACCGCGCAGAACGACGAGCGCGACCGCGTCTACTTCAACCCGGCGGTGAACCGCGGCAAGGAGGACGGCATCGGCACGCTCGGGCAGTTCGCCTACTACGACGCCATCGTCATGCACGGCGACGGGGGCTCCGACGTCAGCTTCAGCGGTATCCGCCGGCGGGCGTTGAACGAGGCGCGGCCTCCGTCGGAGGGCGGCGACGAGACCGCGTACCTGAACGCCTTCCTCGACGCCCGGGTCTGGGCGATGAAGCAGGAGGCGGCGCACGAGGACACCAGCCGGGTGGACACGGCGCAGCGGGTGTTCCTCGACGCGGGCAATCTGAGCCTGGACCCGCCGCTCGACTGGAAGGTGTACGGGCAGGACTTCCACATCGGCTGATCCGTCCCCCCGCGAGACCCTCGGCGTCGGTGCGGCACGCTGCCGCACCGACGCCGACCGACCCTCAGTGCTGTCCCGGGGGAGTCGGCGCCCTGCCGACTTCGGCAGCGACAACGGCAGCGGCCCCGGCCTCCGTCGGCTCCGTCGCCTCCGTCGGCTCCGTCGCCTCCGAAGTCCCTTTCCCACCCCAGTGGTTGAACGCCAGGTTCAGCACGATCGCCACCACACACCCCGTACTGATCCCGGAGTCGAGCACCACCAACAGGTCCTTCGGGAAGGCGTGGTAGAACTCCGGCGCCGCGATCGGTATCAGGCCGATGCCGACGGCGGCGGCCACGATCAGCGCGTTCTCGCCCTTCTCCAGGGCAGCGGTCGCCAGCGTCTGGATGCCGCTCGCCGCGACCGAGCCGAAGAGCACGATGCCGGCGCCGCCGAGGACCGGCAGCGGTACGAGTGCGATCACCGATGCCAGTACCGGGCACAGGCCCAGCAGAATGAGGATGCCGCCGCCCGCCGCGACGACGAAGCGGCTGCGGACCTTGGTCATGGCGACCAGCCCGATGTTCTGGGCGAACGCGCTGCACATGAAGCCGTTGAATAGCGGGCTGATGGCGCTGCCCAGCGTGTCGGCGCGCAGTCCGCCCTCGATGACGCGCTCGTCCGCCGGCCGGTCCACGATCTTGCCGAGCGCCAGCATGTCGGCGGTCGACTCCGTCATGCAGACGAGCATCACGACGCACATGGAGATGATCGCCGCGATCTCGAACTGCGGCGCCCCGAAGTGGAACGGCGTCGGGAAGCCGACGAGATCCGCGTCCCTGATCGCGTCGAAGTTCGTCATGTTCATCGGGATCGCCACGACGGTGCCGACGACCAGGCCGAGCAGGATGGCGATCTGCTGGAGGAAGCCGCGCAGCACCTTGCGCAGGACCAGCACGATCAGCAGGGTGAGGCCGGCCATCCCGATGTTCCTCATGGAGCCGTAGCCGTCGGCCGTGGCATCGCCGCCCTGGGACCAGTTGAAGGCCACCGGGAGCAGTGAGACACCGATCAGGGTGATGACGGTGCCGGTGACGACGGGCGGGAAGAACCGCACCAGTTTGGAGAAGTACGGCGTGAGGACGAATCCGAGCACGCCGGCGACGATGATCGCGCCGAAGATGACGGTGATGCCCTCGGCGCCGCGCTCCCGCCCGATGGCGACCATCGGCGTCACACCGGCGAACGAGACGCCGTTGACGAACGGCAGACGCGCGCCGACCGTCCAGAAGCCGAGGGTCTGGAGCAGGGTGGCTATGCCGGCGGTGAAGAGGCTGGCGCCCATGAGGAACGCGGTGTCGCGGGCGTTCAGGCCCACGGCGGGCCCGACGATCATCGGCGGCGCCACCACGCCCGCGTACATGGCGGCCACGTGCTGCAGGCCGCTGGTGAACATCTTGAAGGGCGGCAGCGTCTCGTCGACCGGATGCCTTCGCTCCCGGTCGGGTAGTGCGTCCGGTATCTCGTCCGGTATCGCGTCGGAGGCGGGTAGGTCTTTGCGAAACCTGGGCTTGGCGGCCACGGGTGTTCCTCCGGTCGGTTACGCGTCGGCGGCGACGCGGGTATCAGGGAGGTGCTGGGGATGCGGGACGTCGGGCGGTCTGGACGTCGGGACGTCGGGACGTCGGACAAGGGACGGGCGACGCGGGACTCGCACGTCGGACGTCGGACGTGCGACGGGCGACGTCGGACAAGGGACGTCCGACGCGGGGATCATGCGGGTGGTGGCATGCGGAGCGACGAGCCCGCGATACGTACACGAGTCACCGTCCCGGGTGGCGGCGCACCGTCGTGCGGTACGCCGCCACCCGGACGCGGCTGCCAGGAACCCCGCTCGGGCCCCATGGCCGCCGGTCGAGGGCCGTCCCCCTCGACCGGACTTCCCGGAAGTTCTGCGGCCGGACCGGTCAGGCCCGTGAGAGGCGTCAGCCCGCCGCCGTGATCCGCGCGAGGCGCCGCGCCTCGATCCGCGTGGAGCGGGCGATGGCGTCCTCGTCCACCGTGGTGAGGTGGTTGTCCTCGACGACGGTGTGGCCGTTGACGAGGGAGAGCGTGACGGGCGCGGCGGCCCCGAGGATCAGGGCGATGACCGGGTCGGCGATGGTGGAGTGGGCCAGGGTGTCCAGCTTCCACAGCACCAGGTCGGCGAGCTTCCCGGTCTCGATCGAGCCGATCTGGTCCGCGCGGCCGAGGACTTGGGCGCCACCGTAGGTGCCGAGCCGGAGCGCCTGACGGGCCGTCAGGGCGGACTCCCGGTGGGCACCGAGGCGGTTGATGAGCAGCGCGTTGCGCAACTCGGTGTGCAGTTCGCCCGATTCGTTGGACGCGGTGCCGTCCACGCCGAGGCCGACGGGGACGCCCGCCTTCAGCATGTCGGGTACGCGCGCGATTCCGGCCGCGAGACGGGCGTTGGAGGACGGGCAGTGCGCGACGCCCGTGCCCGTGCGGGCGAAGGCGGTGATGTCCGAGTCGTTCATATGGACGCAATGGGCCATCCATACGTCGGAGCCGAGCCAGCCCGTCGACTCGAAGTAGTCGGTCGGGCCCATCCCGAACAGCTCCTTGCAGAACTGCTCCTCCTCGACGGTCTCGCTGCCGTGGGTATGCAGCCGTACGCCCTTGCGGCGCGCCAACTCGGCTCCCTGACGCATCAGTTCGGTGGAGACCGAGAACGGCGAGCACGGTGCGACGGCGATCTGGGTCATCGCGTCGAACGAGGCGTCGTGGTACTGGTCGACGGTCGCCTCGGTGGCGGCGAGCGCGCCGTCCAGCGACTCGACGGCGAAGTCCGGCGGCAGGCCGCCGTCCGACTGGCCGCGGTCCATGGACCCGCGGGCGAGCGTGAAACGTACGCCCGTCTCCGACGCGGCCCCGATGATGGCGCCGGACAGATCGCCGGAGCCGCGCGGGTACACGTAGTGGTGGTCCATCGCGGTGGTGACCCCGCCGCGCGCCATCATCGCCAGTGAGCCCTGGGCGGCGGCGCGCGCCATGGACTCGTCGATGCGCGCCCACGTCGGGTAGAGCGCCACCAGCCAGTCGAACAGGTTGTGATCGGTGGCCAGACCGCGGGTGATCCACTGGTAGAAGTGGTGGTGGGTGTTGACCAGGCCGGGGGTGACGAGATGGCCGGTGCCGTCGACACGCCGTACGACGTTCTCCAGCCCGGCGGGGGCGCGGCCGGCGCCCACCGATTCGATGAGGTTGTCCGCGACGACGACGTGCCCGGAGGCGTACTCGGTGTCGTTCGCGTCCACTGTCGCGATGGCACAGTTCTCGATGACGATGCGCGAAGCCGCCATGGCGGGTCCTCGTTCTTCCCATTGGATGGACGGATCCGGGGGTCGAGCGGGGTGAGAGACGGATCCGCGGTTCTGCCGGTGCGCAGATGCCCCCGCTCCTCCCCCATCTCGCCCCCTTCTGAGGGGACTTGACGCCGGCGCGCACGTCGGGGGTACGGCGAGGTGGTGCTACAGGTTGGTCATGTCGAGCGGGATCCGCGGTTCGGCGCCGTCGCGCAGCACGGTTGCCTCGATGAGGCCGTACGGACGGTCGGCGGCGAAGTACACCTCGTTGTCGTTCTTCAGCTCGAACGGTTCGAGGTCGACCAGGAAGTGGTGGTTGTTGGGGAGGGAGAACCGGATCTCGTCGATCTCGCTGCGGCTGTCGATGATCCGCGAGCCCATTTGGTAGAGCGTCTGCTGGAGCGAGAGCGAGTACGTCTCGGCGAAGGCCTGGAGCAGGTGCTCGCGCGCCTGCTCGTAGGACTTCTCCCAGTCGGGCATCCGCTCCGCGTCGTCGGTCCAGTTGTAGCGCCATCTGGCGGTCACGTCGGTGGCGAGTATGCGGTCGTACGCCTCGCGCAGGGTCGTGTACTTGTCCTTGACGTAGCCCCAGAACTCGGAGTTGGTCGAGTTCAGCACCGTCAGGTCCTTGAGGCCGGAGATGATCTCCCACTTCCCGCCGTCGAAGGTGATCTGCGAGACCCGGGTCTCCTGGCCCTTGCGTACGAAGGAGTGCCTGGTCTCTTCGGCGCCGCCGGCCTCGGAGCCGGCGCCGGAGACCGCGATGCGCTCCCAGGCGTACTCCTCGATCCGGATCCGTGCCCGGTGGATCGGGCCCTGGCTGGTGACGAAGTGCCGGGCGAGATGGATACCGAACTGCTCGGCGGACTCGATGCCGTGCTCCTTGGCGAACGCGTACACCGTGTTCTTGGTGGTGTCGGTCGGCAGGACGTTGGCGTTGGAGCCGGAGTAGTGGACCTCCTCCATGTCGCCGGAGAGGGCGACGGAGACGTTCAGGTCCTTGATGTGGTGGGTGTCGCCGTCCCGGGTGATTCTGACGACGCGGTTCTCCGCTTTGCCGTACTGGTTCTGGCCGAGAATGGTCGGCATCTGCTAGCTCCCTCGGTATACGGAGTAGCCGAACGGGTTGAGCAGCAGCGGTACATGGAAGTGCTCGCCGGGAGTGACGGCGAAGGTGATCGCCACTTCCGGAAAGAACGCACCGCTGTCCCGTAGCGCGGGGGCATCCTGCTGTGCCTCGGCTTGCTTCTGGCTGTGGGTCCGGCCGTCGGTCCGGCCGTCGGTCCGGCCGTGGAAGTACGCCTCGGTCTCGAAGTCGAGCCGTACGTGGGTCGTTCCCTCCGGCAGCGCCGGCAGGTCCTTGCACCGCCCGTCGGCGTCGGTCGCCGACCGGCCCAGTACCACCCACGGCTCGCGGCCACCGCCACGGGCGGAGAGCGAGACGACGACGGACTCGGCGGGGCGGCCGACACTCGTGTCCAGGATGTGCGTGGACACCGACGCGGTGGTTTGCGTGCTCAAGGGTTCACTCCCCTACTTCAGCGGGTCTTCCTCTACGAGGCGGGTCAGCCGGATGCGGTTGATCTTGCCCAGCTCGGTGCGGACGACGGCCCGCTCCTGTTCGGGCGAGTTGCCGATCCGTATGCGGACCGCGTCCCGCATCTGCTCACCGGTCCTGCCGGTGGCGCAGATCAGGAAGACGTGTCCGAACCGGTCCTGGTAGGCCAGGTTCAGGTCGAGCAGTTCCGCCTTGAGTTCGTCGGACGCCCCGGCCATGCCCCGCTGTTCGCGGGCGGAGGCCGGGTCGCCCGGCTTCGGCCGGCCGATGGGCGGGTGCCCCGCCATCGCCTCCGCCAGATCCTCGGCGGTCAGTTCGGCCGTCGTGCTGTCACTGGCGGCGAAGAGGGCTTCGGCGGTGGCGTACGGCCGGTGGGCGAGCAGTTCGCTCCCCCAGGCCGTACTGGCGCACACCTCGTGCAGTGCGGCGAGCGCCGCGCTGGCGGGGGACGTGTTGAACCGGGTGAGGCCCGGTGGCGGGTCGGTCGTCACGGGAGCCTCCGTGGGGGCTGTGCTTGACGGGCTGCGGGACAGCTAACGCCTTCACGAACATCACGTCAACACTTTGTTGAATTCTTTCGGGCGGACGCCCCGGCGACCCGCCCCGACCGGACCGACCCGACCGGCTCGTCCGGACCGCCCCGTCCGGACCGGCCCTCCGGGTCAGCTCGTCTCCGACCGGTTCAGATAGTTGTAGACGGTGAACCGGCTGACCCCGAGCGCGCCGGCGACGGTCTCCACTCCGTGCCGTACGGAGAATGCCCCGCGCGCCTCCAGCGACCGCACCACCGACTGCTTGGCCTTGCGGTCCAGTTCCGACAGGGGCATGCCGTGCCGGCGCTCCAGCGCGACGAGGATGTGGTCGAGCGATTCGGAGAGCTGCGGGAGGCGTACGGCGACGACGTCCTCGCCCTCCCAGCTCAGGACGACGTCGTCGGGCCGGGCCTGGTCGGGCCGTACGGTCTCCGCGCCCATCGCGTCGACGAGCGGCTTCACCGCCGCGAGCAGCGGATGGTCGGGCACACCGGACGCCCCGGTCACCGCTCGTCCTCCGCGATCACGTTCACCTGGAGCGAGACGCGGGTGGCACCGGCCTCCAGGGAGCGGCGGAGCAGGGCGTCGACGGCCGAGATGACGGCGTCGGCGCCGCCCTCGGCGGTGTTGCCGAACGGTCCGACGTCCACGGCGTCCAGTTCGGCCGCCTGGATGACCTCGCGGGCCACCACGGCGTGGCCGGGCGCCTCGTCCAGGTCGAACGGTTCGGTCGTGAATTCCACTCTCAGTCGCACGCGCACAACCTACTGCGCGAAAGGCGGACCCTTGCCCGAAATCGGGGCCGCCCTCTTGACAGCCCTCCCGAATCCCAGGCAATCTTCCATTAAGCAGAAACTAACTTCCGCGATACGGAAGGAGCGCAGAACCCCTCATGGCCCCCTTCACGAACAAGCCCGGCTCCGAGCAGCGCTTCGATGTGAACCTGTCGATCCTCTACACCGAGCTCCCGCTCCTGGAGCGCCCCGCGGCAGCCGCCGCGGCGGGCTTCACCGCGGTGGAGCTGTGGTGGCCCTGGACCGAGACCCCCACTCCGCCGCGGGCCGAACTCGACGCCCTGAAGAAGGCCCTCGGCGACGCGGGCACCCAGCTCGTGGGACTGAACTTCTACGCCGGCCAACTGCCCGGCCCCGACCGCGGCGCGCTCTCGCTGCCCGGCGAGGAGTCGGAGCGCTTCCGCGCGAACATCGACGTGGCGGCCGGCTTCGCGGCCTCGGTGGGCTGCAAGGCGCTCAACGCGCTGTACGGGAACCGCGTCGAAGGCGTCGACCCGCGGGCGCAGGACGAACTCGCCCTGGAGAATCTGGTGCTCGCCGCGCGCGCGGCCGACCGGATCGGGGCGACCCTGCTGATCGAGGCGCTCAACAGGCCGGAGTCCCCGCACTATCCGCTGGTGAGCGCCGAGTCCGCGATCGATGTCGTGGACCGGGTCAACGCGGCCACGGGGCTCGGTAACGCCGCGTTCCTCCTCGACATCTACCACCTGTCGATGAACGGCCTGGACGCCGAGGCGCTGAGCGAGGTCATCGACACGTACGCCGACAAGACCGGTCATGTGCAGATCGCCGACAACCCCGGACGCGGCGCGCCCGGCACCGGCACGCTCCCGCTGACGGACCTGCTCGACCGGCTGCGCAAGGCCGGTTACGAGGGCTGGGTCGGCCTTGAGTACAAGCCCGGCGACCGCCCGAGCGCCGAGTCCTTCGCGTGGCTGCCCGGCGACGCGCGCGCCGCGCGCTGAGCCCCGACACCCGCCAGGCCGCCAGGCCGTCCGGCCTTCCGAACGGCCCGCCACGCCCCGGCCCGACCCGGCCCGCCCTGAACAGGACGCACACGTATGCGAGAGAGGCACCCCCGATGAGCACACTTCCCAAGGTGGCATGGATCGGCCTCGGCATCATGGGGTCCCCCATGGCCGAGAATCTGATCAAGGCCGGATACTCCGTGACCGGCTTCACGCTGGAGCGGGAGAAGCTGGACCGGCTGGCGGCCGGCGGCGGCTCGGTGGCGCCCTCGATCGCCGAGGCCGTCAAGGGAGCCGACGTCATCATCACGATGGTGCCCGCCTCTCCCCAGGTCGAGGCCATCGCCTACGGCGAGGACGGCATCCTGGCGAACGCCGCGAAGGGCGCCCTCCTGATCGACATGTCGTCGATCACCCCACAGACGTCGATCGATCTGGCCGAGGCCGGCCGGGAGAAGGGCGTCCGGGTACTCGATGCGCCGGTGTCCGGCGGTGAGGCGGGGGCCGTCGAGGCGGTTCTCTCGATCATGGTCGGTGGCGAGCAGGCCGACTTCGATCAGGCCAGGCCGGTCTTCGACGTGCTGGGCAGGACCATCGTCCTGTGTGGTCCGCACGGCGCCGGTCAGACGGTGAAGGCGGCCAATCAGCTGATCGTCGCCGTCAACATCCAGGCGTGCGCCGAGGCCGTGGTCTTCCTGGAGAAGTCCGGCGTGGACCTGACCGCCGCGCTCGACGTCCTGGGCGGTGGTCTGGCCGGCTCGACCGTCCTGACCCGCAAGAAGGACAACTTCATCAACCGCGACTTCGGGCCGGGCTTCCGGATCGACCTGCACCACAAGGACATGGGCATCGTCACCGACGCCGCCCGCAACGTCGGCGCCGCGCTTCCGGTCGGCGCGGTCGTCGCGCAGCTGGTGGCGTCACTGCGCGCGCAGGGTGACGGCGGTCTCGACCACTCGGCGCTGCTGCGTGGCGTCGAGCGGCTCTCCGGCGACCAGGTCTGACCGGCGAGGTCCCAGCGGACCGGCCCGACCGACCCGACCGACCCGACCGGCCCGACCGGCCCGACCGGCCTGACCGGCCTGACCGGCCCCACGATCTCCGGGTTGCGGCGGCGCTGACACCTGTCCTGTCGCGCCCAGGTGCCGCCGCAGCCCGGGAACCACTCCCCGCCGTCCGCGCGCCGCGGGAGGACTGAGCGACGACGACAGCCGCCGACGGCGGCCGACAGCCGTCCCTCCCGTCTGCCCTCGTGAGGGGTGGCCGGCGGGAGGGACATCCCCGGGACCGTGGCGGCGCGCGAGCCAGTGCGGTGGTGAGGGGAGCGACGTTCGCCTTCCTGACATGAAGGAAGGCCGGCCGGCGCTCCCCGTCGCCGTCGCCACGGTCCCACAGCCTCTCCTGAGGCTCCGTCGAACGCCGTCCGGCGGTGCGAATGTCCAGTCGCGCCGGCCTCGCACCGTCGGACGGTCTCCACCCTTCCCGCTGCCCCGCATCAGAGCCCGGCCGATTCCTCGGCCGGGCTCTGATGCGATGTCACCGGCTCCGCACACTGGAGCGATGCGTGCTGTCGCGCTCCTCGTCCCGACCGCCGTCGGCGAGTACGGCGGCTGCGGCTGCCGCTGCGGCCGGTGTCGCTCCGTACGTACGACACCGCCCAGGACAGCGCGTACGGGAGCGGCCCCCCGCACCGGATTCCCGGGCGGGGGGCCATGGGCTCAACCGCCCTGTCAGACCAGCGGCTTGATCTCCGTCGGCGCGTGACCGGGCTCGGTGGCGAGCTCCTCCCACTCGTTCACCTTGTCGATCCGCACGCCCATCGAGATGTTGGTGACCCGCTCCAGGATGGCCTCGACCACCACCGGCACGCGGTACTCCGCCGCCATCTTCTTCGCCTGCTCGAGGGCCGGCAGCAGCTGGTCGGGCTCGGTGACCCGGATCGCCTTGCAGCCCAGGCCCTCGACGACCTTGACGTGGTCGACCCCGTAGACGCCCAGCTCCGGTGAGTTGAGGTTCTCGAACTCCAGGTTGACCTGGAAGTTGATGTCGAGATTGCGCTGCGCCTGCCGGATGAGCCCCAAGTAGGCGTTGTTCACCAGCACATGGACGTAACCGATCCTGTGCTGCGCCCCGACCGCCAGCTCTTCGAGCATGAACTGGAAGTCGTAGTCGCCGGAGAGCGCGACCACCGTCGTGTCCGGGTCTGCCTTCGCGACCCCGAGCGCGGCCGGGATCGTCCAGCCGAGCGGTCCCGCCTGGCCGCAGTTGATCCAGTGGCGCGGCCTGTAGACGTGCAGCATCTGCGCGCCGGCGATCTGCGAGAGACCGATGGTGGTCACGTACCGGGTGTCGGGGCCGAAGGCGCGGTTCATCTCCTCGTACACGCGCTGCGGCTTCAGCGGCACGTTGTCGAAGTGCGTCCTGCGGTGCAGGGTGCCCTTGCGCGCCAGCACCGATTCGATCCACTCCGTGCGGTCGGGCAGCCCGCCCGCCGCCTTCAGCTCCTTCGCCACCTCCACGAAGAGTCTCAGCGCGTCCTTGGCGTCCGAGGCGATCCCGTAGTCCGGCGCGAAGATCTTGCCGATCTGGGTGGGCTCGATGTCGACGTGGACGAACGTGCGGCCCGCCGTGTAGACGTCGAGCGCGCCGGTATGGCGGTTGGCCCAGCGGTTGCCGATGCCGAGGACGAAGTCCGAGGCCAGGAACGTCTCGTTGCCGTAGCGGTGCGAGGTCTGGATGCCGACCATGCCCGCGTTGAGGTCGTGGTCGTCGGCGATGGTGCCCCAGCCCATCAGGGTCGGGACGACCGGCGTTCCCGTCAACTCGGCGAATTCCACGAGCAGTTCGGACGCGTCGGCGTTGATGACCCCGCCGCCGGCGACGATCAGCGGGCGCTCGGAGGCGGCCAGCATGGTGAGCGCCTTGGCGATCTGCGCGCGGGTCGCGGACGGCTTGTAGACCGGCAGCGGCTCGTACGTCTCGATGTCGAACTCGATCTCGGTCAGCTGCACATCGATCGGCAGGTCGATGAGGACCGGGCCGGGACGGCCGGAGCGCATCAGGTGGAAGGCCTGCTGGAAGACACCGGGGACCTGCGCGGCCTCCAGGACGGTGGTGGCCGCCTTGGTGACGGGCCTGGCGATGGACGCGATGTCGACGGCCTGGAAGTCCTCCTTGTGGATCACCGCGACCGGGGCCTGGCCGGTGATGCACAGGATCGGGATGGAGTCACCGATCGCGGAGTACAGGCCGGTGATCATGTCGGTGCCGGCCGGACCCGACGTACCGACACAGACCCCGATGTTGCCGGGGGACGTACGGGTGTAGCCCTCGGCCATGTGGGAGGCGCCCTCCACATGGCGGGCGAGCGTGTGGTCGATGCCGCCGGCCTGTTCGAGGGCCTTGTAGAAGGGGTTGATCGCCGCGCCCGGCACACCGAACGCGTCGGTGACGCCTTCGCGCTTGAGGATCTCAACTGCCGCTCGGGCAGCGGTCATACGAGGCATGGGGTGCTCCTGCTTCAGCCTGGTGGACTCGGGCTCTGTCGCGCCACCTGAGAGCTTCGATTCCGTCGATTCCTTCATTTCCACGATGCGGAATTCATGTTCTGCTATGTGGAATCAAATCTAAAGTGCCTTCCCTACGGCGTCAAGGGATGGCCGAAGACCCTCCCCAACGCCCGTCCGTTGATGGACGATGGGCGGCGGAAGGGGGCGCCGAAGGTGGGAGAGAGCGTCACTGTCCGTTGTCCCGACTGCGGACACGACCATCGGTTCACGGCGCCCGCCTACCCCTGCCCCTGCGGCTCGGCCGTCTCGGCGCCCCTGGTCGCGGGCGCGCCGGCCACCCGCGTGGTGCGCCGGTCCTGGGACGACGAGTGGGTGACCGTCGGCTGCCCCGGGTGCGGACGGCGGGACCAGTGGCCGCAGCCGGAGCTGGGCTGTCCGTGCGGGGCGGTGCTGCGGGTGCCGGTCAGGCCCGTGACGGTGGGCACGAAGCGCGACGCCGTGCACGCCGCCGCGCTCTATCTGCGCGGGATCGGCTTCCGGGACGTCGTCCGGTGCGAAGGGGAGACGGAGGCCGGTGTCGATCTGCGCGGTCCCGGGCTCGTCGCCCAGGTCGACCCGGGCGCGCGCCCCGCCGATCTGCGCGCCGTGGAGTGCCTGTGGCTCAACGCGCTGAGCGAGTCGGCGGCCAGCGCCTTCTTCTCCCTGGCCGGTTACGCGGACGAGGCGCGCGAGCGCGCCGACGACCTCGGGGTGCCGCTCTTCGTCCTGGACCCGACGGGCACCCCGCAACCGGTCAACGGCCCGGCGGACGAACTGGACCGCTCACGCGCCTGACCGAATCCCGGACCGCGCGCGTACCCGCGCGGGCATACTTTCTCCATGCGAATCCGCCCCGCGGTCCCCGCCGATCTTCCCCATCTCCAGAACATCGAGAGGGCCGCCGGTGAACCCTTCCGCGCCGTCGGCATGGCCGCGATCGCCGACGACGAACCCCCGGCCATCGATCTCCTCGACCGCTATCTCCGCGATGGCCACGCCTGGGTGACCGAGGACGACACGGGCCACCCGGTCGCGTACCTGATCTACGACGAGATCGACGGCGCCGCCCATATCGAGCAGGTCTCCGTCCACCCCACGGCGTCGGGGCACGGGGTGGGCCGCGCCCTCATCGAGCATCTGGCCGGACGGGCGGCGAACGCCGGGCTGGCGGGGCTCACCCTGACCACCTTCGCGGAGGTGCCGTGGAACGCGCCGTACTACACCCGGCTCGGCTTCCGCACCCTCGCGGAGGACGAACTCACCGACGGCCTGCGGGAGATCAGACGCGCCGAGGCCGCGTACGGCCTCGACCACTGGCCCCGGGTCTGCATGCGCCGCGCCACGGCGGTGGGTTGAGCTCCCGGGCGCGCCGCGCACCGCTCAACTCAGGTCGCCTTCCTCGTACTCCGCCTCCGAGCCCTCGGCCGTCCGCTCGCGCAGTTCGATGCGGCGGATCTTGCCGGAGACCGTCTTGGGCAGTTCGGCGAACTCGATACGGCGCACCCGCTTGTACGGGGAGAGAACCGCGCGCGAGTGGGCGAAAAGCAGCTTCGCCGTGTCCGGGCCCGGCTCCCAGCCTGCCGCCAGGACGACGTACGCCTTCGGCACGTTGAGCCTCAGCGAGTCCGGCGCCGGGACGACGGCGGCCTCGGCCACCGCTTCGTGTTCCAGCAGCGCGCTCTCCAGCTCGAACGGCGAGATCTTGTAGTCGGACGCCTTGAAGACCTCGTCGCTCCGGCCGCTGAAGGTGACGTAGCCGTCGGCGTCGCGCGAGCCGATGTCGCCGGTGCGGTAGTAGCCGTCCGCCATGGACTCCGCCGTACGCTCCGGGTCGCCGTAGTAGCCGGCCATCAGCCCGACGGGGGCGTTGGCGAGGTCCAGCGCGATCTCGCCCTCGGCGGCGCCCGGCGCGCCGGTGACCGGGTCGAGCAGCTCCACGACATAGCCGGGCGTCGGCCGCCCCATCGATCCGGCCTTGAGCAGCTGTCCCGGCGAGTTGGCGACCTGGACGGCCGTCTCGGTCTGGCCGAAGCCGTCCCTGATCGTCGCGCCCCACTCCCTGCGTACGGTCTCGATGACCTCGGGGTTGAGCGGCTCACCGGCCGCGACGACCTCGCGCGGGCGGTGGCGCAGCTGGGTGAGGTCGGCCTGGATGAGCATCCGCCAGACGGTGGGCGGGGCGCAGAAGCTGGTCACCTCGGCGCGGTCCATCTCGGCCATGAGCCGGGCGGCGTCGAAGCGGGTGTAGTTGTGGATGAAGACGGTCGCCTCGGCGTTCCAGGGTGCGAAGAGGTTGGACCAGGCGTGCTTGGCCCAGCCGGGTGAGGAGATGTTCAGATGCACGTCGCCGGGCTTGAGCCCGATCCAGTACATCGTCGCGAGATGGCCGATCGGGTACGAGACATGGGTGTGCTCGACGAGCTTGGGGTGGGCGGTGGTGCCGGAGGTGAAGTAGAGCATCAGGGTGTCGTCGGCGCGGGTGACCCCGTCGGGCTCGAACTCCGTGGACTCCCGGTGGGACGCCTCGTACGCCCGCCAGCCGTCCTCGTCAACATCGGCGCCCTCGCCGCCGACCACGATCCGGGTGTACTCCCCCGGCGCCTCGGCGAACTTCGCGGTGTCACCGGCCCGGACGATCACATGCCGCACCTGACCGCGCTCGATCCGGTCCCGCAGGTCCGGCGCGCCGAGCAGCGGTGTCGCCGGGATGACGACGGCCCGGAGTTTCATCGCGGCGAGCGCCGTCTCCCACAGCTCCGTCTGATTGCCGAGCATGACGAGAACGCGGTCCCCGGCCGCCACGCCCTGGGCCCGCAGCCAGTTGGCCACCTGGTCGGACCGGGTGGCCATGGCCGCGAAGGAGGTGACACTCCCGGTGCCGTCCTCCTCGACGATGTGGAGCGCGGGCCGGTCGTTGCCCTCGGCGATGACGTCGAACCAGTCCAGTGCCCAGTTGAACAGCGCGGGCCGGGGCCAGACGAAGCCTTCGTACGCCGCGGTGTAGTCCTCACGGTGCCTCAGCAGGAAATCCCTGGCGGCGCGGAACTGCTCGGTCGCATCGACTGCTCTCATGTGCCCTCCTCATCACTCGCCCGTTCACTAGCATCGTGTAGCCGGTGACGTACGTCTCACCACCCCCTGACGGGGGTAAGTCGACCACGTCCCGCCGGCGGAGAGACCCGAGAGAAGGAAGTCGCTGTGATTGAGGCGATCGAGGCGGTCGAGATGCGCACGGCGCTGCTCACGCTGCGCCGAGCCACCGGGCTGCCGGTCGCGTTCGGCGGGATGCTGCACGATGCGCGCCAGGTGCGCATCGCGGAGCTGAACGGCACGGCGACGGGCGCGCTGCGGGGCCTCGCGATCTGCGTCGGGAGCGGGCTGGGCGGCAAGTCGATCGCCCTCCAGCGGCCGTGCGCGGTCACCGACTACCGGCAGGCGCGGCACATCAGCCACGAGTACGACGCGGCGGTCGCCGCCGAGGGGCTGCGCTCCGTGGTCGCCGTTCCCGTGATCGTGCGGCGCAGGGTCCGCGGCGTGCTGTACGGCGCGCTGCGCGATCCGCTGCCGATAGGTGAACGTGTATTCGATGCCGCTGTCGCCGCGGCCCGCGATGTGGAGCAGGCACTGGTCGTCCGGGACGAGGTGCAGCGGCTGCTCGCCATGACCCGTGAGCCGGTGTACGGGCGGCCCGGGGCGTGGGAGGAGGTCCGCGAGGCGCACAGCGAACTGCGGGCGCTCGCGCCGCGCATCGTCGACGCCGGGCTGCGCGGCGAACTGCACGCCGTCTGCGGCCGGTTGGAGGGCGCGGGCGGCGCCGCGCACGGGCGGCGCGAGCACCGTGAGCAGCGCGCCGTGACGCTCACGCCGCGCGAGGTGGACGTGCTGGCGTGTGTGGCGGCGGGCTCGACGAACGCGGCGGCGGCCGAGCGGCTGGGGCTGCGGCCGGAGACGGTGAAGGGGTACTTGCGGGCCGCGATGCGAAAGCTGGGCGCCCGCACCCGCCTGGAGGCGGTGGTGGCGGCGCGCCGGGCCGGGCTGCTGCCGTAGGCCGTACGTACGGAGGTAGAAGGGACGCGGTTACGGGGTACGGGCCCGGCGCACGAGCGGGTCCACCGGCCGGTCCACGGCCGGTTCGGGCTGTCGATCGCGAACGGGGACGCGGAGGACGCCGTGGCCCGGATCCCGGGCCACCGGCCGCAGCTCGAACTGGCCGGTCTGCACGGCCAGTTGGGCTCGCGGATCACCTCGCCGGAGCCGTACGAGCGGGCCGTGAGGGAGCTGGTCTCCTTCTTCGTACGCATCCGGGACCGGTTCGGCGTCGTCCTGCCCGAGCCGGCGCCCGCCGGGATCGCGCTGAACCGGGTGCTCGCGGTGAAACGCCCGGGCGGCCGGGTCTTCGTCGCCGTGGACGGCGGCCCGGACAGCTCCTCGGGGTCGAACCCGTCGAGCCCGGCGGCGAGTTGGACGTGTGGCGACTTCGCGTTCCGCGCCTGGAGCCCGACCAGATGTGTCACGGCGTCCTTGGCGGACATGGCCGCGCGCCGCGGCAGGGGCTGCCGCGCCGGGGTGGCCCGGTTGAGCGCGCGGGTGGTGAGGGCGGGGTGGGTGAGCGGGTCCGTCGTCTTCGAAGCCATGCTCCGACGGTGCGCGGGCTCGCGGACAGCCTCTGTCCGCAAGCCCGCGCCGTGTCATGTCACCTCATGTCACGGCGGTGACCGTGAACAGCGCCCCGTCCGGGTCGCGCAGCGTCGCCTCGTCCACCTCGGCCGAGGCGTCCGACCGCAGGACGAGGGAGCCGCCGGCGGCCAGCGCGGTCTCGACCGCCGCCCCGACGTCCTTCACGTTGAAGTGCACGTGCCAGCGCGGCCGGATCTGCGGGTCGGGTGCCGCCTGTACGGCGCCGCCCCTGATCCGCGCGAGCGGCTCGTCGCCGTCGAGGAGCACGGACTGGTCCTCCTCGTGCGCCAGGCGCAGCTTCCCCTCCCCCTCCGGCTCCCAGCCGAGCGTGAGCGAGTAGAAGCGCCCCGCCGTGGCCGCTTCCCTGGTCCGCAGCTCCAGCGAGGCCGAGCCGCTGCCGCGCCCCATCGACCAGTCGGAGCGTACGGAGCCCTCCCAGATACCGAAGACCGCGCCGTCCGGGTCGACGGCGAGCGCGGCGCGGCCGGTGTGGAAGGCGATCGGGCCGACACCGACCGTGCCCCCGCGCTCCCTGATCCGGGCCGCCGCCTCGTCCACGTCCGTGACGTTGAAGTACGGGGTCCAGGAGACGGCGACCTGGAGCGAGGAGGCGAGTGCTCCGATGCCGGCGACGGGCATACCGTCGATGAGCGCCACCGAGAAGTCGTCACCGAGTCCCGCGGGCCGGTAGGTCCAGCCGAGGACCTCGGCGTAGAAGTCCTGGGCGCCGGGCAGTTCGCGTGCCAGCAAGCTCACCCAGCATGGCGCTCCGGCGACTCCCTGTGCTTTCGGCATCCCGCTCCGTTCCATTGAGAAATCACTGCCTTCCCGTACGACCGCACGGGAAGGCTAGTGCCCTTACGTACACGACAGACACCTTTGAATGTATTTGAAGGTAATGCAGCACGGCGGCACGAGGGTGTCCGCGATATGATCAACCACTTATTGTGGGAGCGCTCCCAGTGGTTGGATGACGGTCCCCCCGACGAGCCCCGATGGAGGTCGCACGATGGTGGCAAGGGGACGTACGAGCCGGCCCAGCCAGCCCACGCTCGAAGAAGTGGCAGCTCACGCGGGCGTGGGGCGCGGCACCGTATCCCGGGTCATCAACAACTCGCCCCGGGTGCGCGACTCCACCAGACAGCTCGTCCAGCAGGCGATCACCGAGCTGGGCTACATACCCAACCGGGCGGCCCGCGCCCTGGCCGGGAGCCGTACCGACGCGGTGGCGCTGGTGATCCCGGAGACCGAGAAGCGGTTCTTCGCCGAGCCGTACTTCTCGGACGTGCTCCACGGTGTCGGCACGGGACTCGCCGACACCGACATGCAGTTGCTGCTCACGCTCGTACGGACCGAGAAGGAGCGCGGGCGCTTCCTCCAGTACGCGCGGGCCGGCCGGGTCGACGGCGTGCTGCTGGTGTCCGTGCACGGCAGCGACCCGCTGCCGGACCTGCTCGCCGAGATGGACCTGCCGACCGTGCTGAGCGGCCGGCGCTCGGCCGACGAGCCCGTGAGTTACGTCGACTCCGACAACGTCGGCGGCGCCCGCTCCGCCGTACACCACCTCGTGGAGACCGGGCGGCGGCGGATCGCCACCATCACCGGACCGCTCGACATGTATGTGGCGCAGTGCCGGCTCGGCGGGTACCGGGAGGCCGTGGCGAGCGCCGGGGGTGACGCGGATCCGTCGTGGACGGCGCACGGGGACTTCACCGAGGAGAGCGGGCGGCGGGCGATGGCCGAGCTGCTGGCGCGCCACCCGGACCTGGACGCGGTGTTCGCCGCGTCCGACGTGATGGCGGCGGGCGCCCTGCACTCGCTGCGGGCGGCGGGGCGGCGGGTGCCCGAGGACGTGGCCGTCGTCGGCTTCGACGACTCCCCCATCGCGCGCCACACCGATCCCGGGCTCACCTCCGTACGGCAGCCGGTGGAGGAGATGGGGCGGGCGATGGCGCGGGTGCTGCTGGCGGGGATCGACGCCCCCGGAGCGCCCTCGCAACACGTCGTGCTGCCCACGGAGTTGGTGCGGCGCGCGTCGTCCTGAGCACGGGCCGCCCGTCGTATCAGCGTGAAGTCAGGTCCGGGGCGGTCGACTTGAGGAAGGTCGCGACCCAGACGAGCGGCGCGTTCCAGTTGATGGTGTTCTCCTTCGAGCTCCAGGCGCTCGGCGCCGTGCCGGGCCCCGCGTAGGACTTGGCGGCGGGGTGGCCGGTGGGGGTGACCGGGTCGTTGATGTTCGCGCTGTTCGGTCCGCCGGAGAGCCAGCCCTTGGGGTACGGGGTCCTCGGGTACTGCCCCCAGGCGAGCCGGTCGTGCAGGTCGGCCTCCCGGTGCGGGCCGTAGCCGGTCACGTACGAGAGGCGCATGGCGTTGGTGCCGAGCAGATAGTCCATGGCCCGGTGCACGGCCTTCAGATGACGAAGGTCGTGGCCGATGTCGTACGCGGTGCCGAGCAGCATCATCCGGTTGACGATGGCGGAGTTGGAGCCCCACGGGTAGGCCTCGGCGCCGGAGATCAGAGCCGGATAGCCCTCCCGCTTCTGGGTGTCGACCAGCGTGTCGGCGGCGGTGCGCAGGCTCGCGCGCATGCGGGCGAGGTCGGCGGCGGGGAGTGCGTTGGGCACGGCGAGGAGGGAGAGAGTGCCGGCGGCGGCGACCTGGGCCCAGTCGACGGGGCCGATCTCACCGTAGTGCGGGGAGCCGGTCACGGCGCTCCGGTAGCCGCTGAGGGAGGGGTCGGCGCGCTGCTCGGCGGTGAGGTAGAGCTCGGCCGCCGCCGCGTAACGGTCGTCGCTGTTCTGGGTGTCGGGGTAGTCGCCGCCGCCCTCGGCGTCGGTGCCGTCGTCGGCCTCCGGATGGTCGACGTCGGGGCGCGCCTCGGCGCGCTTGAACGCCTCCTGCGCGGACGCCCAGAGCGTGGCGGCCTTGGTGGGGTCGAACTCGCGCAGTACGCGGGCGAGTTGGGCGTTCGTACGTGCCACGGCGTACGTGGCGTTGGTGGACGGCGGCATCGCGGAGCGCGGCATGGCGTTCTCGGCGGCGATGTCCTTGACGGGGAACGCGCTCCAGGTGTGGTTGTGCACCTTGTGCGACGCCAGACCGGTCTCGGGGAGCATGCCGGACATGAAGCGCGAGCCGTACGCGACCTCGTCGAGGATGTCGGGGACACCGTTGGCCCGTTCCGGTACGGCCAGGCTGCCGTCCGGGTACGCCGTGTGCCGGCGCTCGTAGAGGTTCAGCAGCGTCCAGGCGGAGACGGCGTGGTTGACGGGGTAGACGCCGAAGTCGCCGGCGTCGGCCCAGGAGCCCGCGACGTTCAGCCGCTGCGGCTTGCCCCCGCTCTCGCCGCACCAATTCTGGTAGCAGGGCAGGGAGTTGTCACCGGGGTGCAGGGCGGCGTGCGCGTGGGCGGCGTGCTGGAGGTACTCGGCCCTGACCGGGGTGCCCATGCGGTGGAAGTAGAAGTACTGCATGGCCTCGCGTCCGAGGTCCGGGTAGAGCGGCTCACCGGTCACGGTGAACGGCACGCTGACACCGCCACCCGCGACCGTGAGCCGGCGGATCCCCTGGCCGGTGGCCCCCGAGAAGTCGGCCTGGTGGACATGGTCGCCGGACGCCTTGTCGGTGCCGACGACGCGGGTGACGCCGGAGGCGACCGTACGGTCCTTGTCGTCCTTGAGCCGCCAGGTGAGCGGCTCGGTGGCCGCCGCGACGACGGTCGCGATCTTGTCGGCGCCGGTCGCGTAGCCGATCTGGTTGACCAGCACCGCACCGGGGGCGGCGGGAGCGGGGGCGGTACGGGGAGCGGGACCGGAATCGGCGGGCACCACGGCGGCGACCAGGGCGAGCGACAGCGGGAGGAACAGGGACGTACGCATGGATCGACTCCTCCGCGCGGCACACCTTGGATCGGGTCGCGCGCACCATAGCGAAGGATTCCCGGCAAATCGGACCGACACCCCGGTGGTGTGCGCCTTTCACGGCAGTGGCCGGGGCCCGTCGTCCGGGCCGGTCAGGGGCGCGGGTCCGCCACGAGCGGATCCTGTCGCCGGCGCGGGAGTCGGCGTACGTACCGGGTGTCCACACGGTCCGGGCGGCCCGGGTACAAGGGCCGGGTGACCCTCAGGCGACGGAGCCGATACGGCGCGCGGGCCTCCCGTCGTGGTGGATCGGGGTGTGGGCGCCGGTCAGGGAGACCCCGGTGCCGCCGCGCCGGTTCGCGACGATCTCCGCCGCGATCGACAGCGCGGTCTCCTCCGGCGTACGCGCGCCGAGGTCCAGGCCGATGGGGCTGCGGAGCCTCGCCAGTTCCAGTTCGGTGACGCCGACGCCGCGCAGCCGCTCGTTGCGGTCCAGGTGGGTGCGCCGGGAGCCCATGGCGCCGACATAGGCGACGGGCAGTTTGAGGGCGAGCTCCAGCAGGGGGACGTCGAACTTGGCGTCGTGGGTGAGGACGCAGAGCACCGTACGGCCGTCGGTCTCCGTCGACGCCAGGTAGCGGTGCGGCCAGTCCACGACGATGTCGTCGGCGTCCGGGAAGCGGACGCGGGTGGCGAACACGGGGCGGGCGTCACACACCGTGACGTGATAGCCGAGGAACTTCCCCACCCTGACCAGGGCGGACGCGAAGTCGATCGCACCGAAGACGATCATGCGCGGGGCGGGCACGCTCGACTCGACGAGCAGGGTCAGCGGGCGTCCGCAGCGCGAGCCGTCCTCGCCGATCGTGACGGTGCCGGTGCGGCCCGCGTCCAGCAGGGCGCGCGCCTCGCCCGCCGCTGTGTCGTCCAGCGCCGGATGGCCGCCCAGCGTCCCCTCGTACGCTCCCCCGGGGCGTACGAGGAGGGCTCGTCCCCGCAGCTCCGGGGGGCCGTCGGTGAGCCGGGCGACCGCCGCCGCCTCCCCTCGGGCGGCGGCGGACAGCGCGGCCCGGAACACCTCCCTGCCGGGAGAGTCCGCGCGTACCGGGGTGACGAGGATGTCGATGACTCCGCCGCAGGTCAGGCCCACGGCGAAGGCGTCCTCGTCGCTGTAGCCGAAGGTCTCCAGGACGGTCCGGCCGTCGTCCAGGGACTCCCGGCACAGCTCGTAGACCGCGCCCTCCACACATCCGCCGGAGACCGAGCCGATCGCCGTGCCCTCGCTGTCGACGGCGAGGGCGGCGCCCGGCTGCCGGGGCGCGCTGCCGCCGACGGCCACGACGGTGGCCACGGCGAAGTCGCGTCCCTGCCCGACCCACCGGTTCAGTTCTTCGGCGATGTCCAGCATGTCGGCCTCCTCTGGTCTCTCAGTATCGGATGTGCGGCGGATCGCGGCGCGTCAGCTCACGCCGAGCCAGCTCTCGATCGGGTGGAGCGCGAAGAAGACGAGGAAGATCACGGTCAGTCCCCACATGAACGCGCCGATCTCCCGCACCTTGCCCTGGGCGACCTTGATGGCGACGTAGGAGATGACGCCGGCGGCGACCCCGGCGGTGATCTGGTAGGTGAACGGCATGATCACGACGGTCAGGAAGACCGGGACGGCGACGGCCCGGTCGCTCCAGTCCACATGCCTGGCGTTCTGCATCATCATCGCGCCGATAACCACCAGGGCCGCCGCCGCGACCTCGCCGGGGACGATCTGGGTGATCGGGCTGAAGAACAGGCAGGCGGCGAAGAAGAGGCCGGTGACGACGGAGGCGAAGCCCGTACGGGCGCCCTCGCCGACACCGGTCGCGGACTCCACGAACACGGTCTGGCCGGAGCCGCCCGCGACACCGCCGACGACGCCGCCCGCGCCGTCGATGAACAGCGCCTTCGACAGACCCGGCATACGGCCCTTGTCGTCGGCGAGCCCGGCCTCCGTACCGACGCCGATGATGGTGGCCATCGCGTCGAAGAAACCGGCGAGCACGAGCGTGAAGACGATCATGCCGACGGTCATCGCGCCGACCTCGCCCCAGCCGCCGAACTCGACGTCCCCGAAGAGCGAGAAGTCCGGCATGGAGACGGCGCCGCCGGTCAGCTCGGGCGGTCCGCCCGCCCAGGCCTTGGCGCCGACGACACCGGTGGCGTTCAGTACGGCGGCGACGGCCGTGCCGACGACGATGCCGATCAGGATCGCGCCGGGCACGTCACGGGCCTGGAGCATGAAGATCAGCAGGAGGGTGCCGGCGAAGATCAGGACGGGCCAGCCGGCCAGCTCGCCGGCCGGGCCCAGGGTGACGGGTCCGCCGCCCTGGGAGGCGTGTACGAAGCCCGCCTTGACCAGGCCGATCAGGGCGATGAACGTGCCGATGCCCATCGTGATCGCGTGCTTGAGCGCGAGCGGGATGGCATTCATGATCATTTCGCGCAGGCCGGTGACGACCAGCAGCATGATCACGACGCCGTACATCACACACATGCCCATGGCCTGCGGCCACGTCATGTGGGGCGCGACCTGCGTGGAGATCACGCCGGAGACGGAGAGCCCGGCGGCCAGCGCCAGCGGCACTTTGCCGACGAAGCCCATCAGCAGCGTGGTGACGGCCGCGGCGACGACGGTGGCGGTGATCAGCGCGGGCTGGCTGAGCACATTGCCCGCGACGTCCTTCCCGCCCAGGATGAGCGGGTTGAGCAGCAGGATGTACGCCATGGCCATGAAGGTCGTGACGCCGCCGCGCACTTCGCGCGCGACGGTGGATCCCCGCCGGGATATGTGGAAGTAACGGTCGAGCCGGGACCTCCCGGCCGGGGGACGCGAGCCTGGGCCGACGTCCTCGGCGGTGGTCCTGGGCTCCACGGACTGCTGGGTCATGATGCCTACTCCCAAGGTTCACAGGGGCACCCGCGTGGTGATTTCAGATGCGGGATTTGGGATGGTGCGTGGGCTGCACGACCCGGGGGACGGCCCGAGGCGAACTGGGTTTTCCTACAAGGGTGTTGCCGTGCTGTGGTGTGGTGCTGTGGCGGTGACGCGATGGCGCTGTGCCGTGGCGCGGTGGTGCGACACGGTGGCGCCGTGCGCCGGTGCGCCGAGGTGGCGCGGTGCGCCGCGAGCGGTGCGGCGGTCGGGGCTCCGGACGGCGGGCGTACGCGCCGCCGCCCGGAGCGTGCCGGTCAGGTGCCGGTGAGGTGCTCCGGCCGTACCGGTGTCCTGTTCAGCTCCAGACCCGTCGCGGCACGGATCGCCGCGAGCACGGCCGGAGTCGACGACAGGGTCGGGGCCTCGCCGACGCCACGCAGCCCGTACGGCGCGTGCTCGTCGGCCAGTTCGAGCACATCGACGGGGATGGTCGGCGTGTCGAGGATGGTGGGGATCAGATAGTCCGTGAAGGACGGGTTGCGCACCTTCGCGGTCTTCGGGTCGACGATGATCTCCTCCATGACCGCCACGCCCAGGCCCTGGGTGGTGCCACCCTGGATCTGGCCGATGACCGACAGCGGGTTGAGAGCCTTGCCGACGTCCTGCGCGACGGCCAGCTCGACCACCTTGACCAGGCCCAGCTCCGTGTCGACCTCGACCACCGCGCGGTGCGCGGCGAACGAGTACTGGACATGGCCGTCGCCCTGCCCCGTACGCAGGTCGAACGCCTGCGTGGGGCGGTGGCGCCACTCACGTTCGAGGTCGACCGACTCGCCCTCCAGGACGTCCACCAGATCGGCCAGGACCTCGCCGCCGTCGGTGACGACCTTGCCGCCTTCGAGCAGCAGCTCGGCCGTGGCCCAAGCGGGGTGGTACGTGCCGAACTTGACGCGGCCCATCTCAAGGACCCGCTCACGGACGTGCTCGCAGGTGTTCTTGACCGCGCCGCCCGTGACATACGTCTGACGGGACGCGGAGGTCGAACCGGCGGACCCCACCCGGGTGTCGGCCGGCTGGATCGTCACCTGCGCGACGCCGAGTTCGGTGCGGGCGATCTGCGCGTGGACGGTGACACCGCCCTGGCCGACCTCCGCCATCGCGGTGTGCACGGTGGCGACCGGCTCACCGCCCACCACCTCCATCCGCACGCGAGCGGTGGAGTAGTCGTCGAAGCCCTCGGAGAAACCGACGTTCTTGATGCCGACCGCGTAGCCCACGCCCCGTACGACGCCTTCGCCGTGCGTGGTGTTGGAGAGCCCGCCGGGCAGCGCCCGTACGTCGGCGGCCTCGCCCGCCGTGAGCCACTGCCGCTCCGGCGGCAGCGGACGTGCCTTGACCCGGCGCAGCAACTCGGCGACGGGGGCGGGCGAGTCGACGCGCTGGCCGGTCGGCAGGAGAGAGCCCTGCTCCATGGCGTTGAGGCGGCGGAACTCCACCGGGTCCATGTCGAGGGCGGCGGCGAGCTTGTCCATCTGCGCCTCGTAGGCGAAGCACGCCTGTACGGCTCCGAAGCCGCGCATCGCGCCGCACGGCGGGTTGTTGGTGTAGAGCGCCAGGGCCTCGATGTCGACGTCCTCGACGACATAGGGGCCCACCGAGAGCGACGAGGCGTTGCCGACGACGGCCGGGGAGGCGGAGGCGTACGCACCGCCGTCCAGCACGATCCGGCACTTCAGATGGGTGAGCTTGCCGTCCTTGGTGGCCCCGTGCTCGTACCAGAGCTTCGCGGGGTGGCGGTGGACGTGCCCGAAGAAGGACTCGAAACGGTTGTAGACGATCTTGACGGGCTTGCCGGTACGGAGCGCGAGGAGGCAGGCGTGGATCTGCATCGACAGGTCCTCACGGCCGCCGAAGGCGCCGCCGACACCGGAGAGCGTCATACGGACCTTGTCCTCGGGCAGGCCGAGGACGGGCGCGATCTGGCGGAGGTCCGAGTGCAGCCACTGGGTGGCGACGTACAGGTCGACGCCGCCGTCCTCGCCCGGCACGGCGAGACCGGACTCCGGGCCGAGGAACGCCTGGTCCTGCATGCCGAAGACGTACTCGCCGGAGACGATCACGTCGGCGCGCCTCGCGGCCCCGTCGGCGTCGCCGCGCACGATGGGCTGGCGGTGCACGATGTTCGGGTGGGAGACGTGGCCCGCGTGGTGGTCGTCGCGGTTCTCGTGGATCAGCGGCGCGCCCTCGGCCGTGGCGGACGCCTCGTCCGTGACGACCGGCAGGTCGGCGTAGTCGATACGGATCTTGGCGGCGGCGCGGCGCGCGGTCTCGGGGTGGTCGGCGGCGACGATCGCGACGGGCTCGCCGTGGTGGCGGACCTTGCCGTGGGCGAGGACGGGGGTGTCCTGGAACTCCAGGCCGTACCGCTTCACCTCGGTCGGCAGGTCGTCGTAGGTGAGGACCGCGTAGACGCCGGGGGTGGCCAGCGCCTCGGCGGTGTCGATGGACCTGATCTCGGCGTGCGCGACGGTGCTGCGCAGGGTGTGGCCCCAGAGCATGTCCTCGTGCCACATGTCCGAGGAGTACGCGAACTCGCCGGTGACCTTGAGGGTGCCGTCCGGGCGGAGTGTGGACTCGCCGACGCCGCCCTTGGTCCGGGAGCCCTGTGTGATGTCGGTGGGTGTACCCGTGGTCGCCATGGTCAGACCGCCTCGGACTGCCGGGCGGCCGCGAGGCGGACCGCGTCGAGGATCTTCTCGTAGCCGGTGCAGCGGCAGAGGTTGCCGGAGAGCGCCTCGCGGATGTCCGCGTCGGACGGCGAGGGGTTGCGCTCCAGCATCTCGTCGGCGGTGACCAGCAGTCCGGGGGTGCAGAAGCCGCACTGGACGGCGCCCGCGTCGATGAACGCCTCCTGGATGGGCGAGAGTTGGCCGCCCTCGCCGGTCTGCGAGTCGGTGCCCCCGGCCTGCCACCGCTGGGCTCCCTGGAGACTCGTACCGGGGGCTCCGGAGCCCCCGGAGGCGCAACCGCCGTGCTCCTCGCGCTGCTTGGCGAAGTCCGCCAGGCCCTCGACGGTGACCACGTCGCGGCCCTCGACCTGGCCGGCGGCGACGAGGCACGCGCAGACGGGCAGGCCGTCGAGGCGGACCGTACAGGAGCCGCACTCGCCCTGCTCGCAGGCGTTCTTCGAGCCGGGCAGGCCCATGCGCTCACGCAGGACGTAGAGGAGGGACTCCCCCTCCCAGACGTCGTCGGCCTCCTGCGGACGGCCGTTGACCGTGAAGTTCACGCGCATCGTTATGCAGCTCCTTCCAGCGTGTCGCCGTTGCCCCGGTACTGCTCCCAGGTCCAGCCGAGCGTGCGGCGGGCCATGATGCCCACCGCGTGGCGGCGGTACTTCGCGGTGCCGCGCACGTCGTCGATCGGGTTGCAGGCGCCGGACGCGAGGTCGGCGAACTGCTTGGCGATCGACGGGGTGATGACCTTGCCGTTGTCCCAGAAGCCGCCCTCCTCCAGTGCCGCGTTGAGGAAGTCCTCGGCGGCGCGGGCCCGCAGCGGGGTGGGCGCGGCGGAGCCGATGCCGGTCTTCACCGTGCGGGAGTCGGGGTGCAGGGCGATGCCGAACGCGCAGACCGCGATGACCATCGCGTTGCGCGTGCCGACCTTGGAGAACTGCTGCGGTCCGGACGCCTTCTTGATGAGGACGGACTTGATCAGCTCGTCGGGGGCCAGCGCGTTGCGCTTCACGCCCGTGTAGAACTCCTCGACGGGGATGTGGCGGATACCGCGTACCGACTCGACCTCCACCTCGGCGCCCGCGGAGAGGAGCGCCGGGTGCGAGTCCCCGGCGGGCGAGGCCGCGCCGAGGTTGCCGCCGACGGAGCCGCGGTTGCGGATCTGGGGCGAGCCGACGGTGTGCGAGGCGAGCGCGAGTCCGGGCAGCTCGGTCCGCAGGTGTTCCATGATCTGGGTGTACGGGACGGAGGCGCCCAGCCGGACATGCTCGTCGCCGACCGTCCATTCGCACAGTTCGCCGATGCGGTTCAGATCCATGAGGTACTCGGGCCGCCGGTGGTCGAAGTTGATCTCGACCATGACGTCGGTGCCCCCCGCGATGGGGACGGCGGTGGGGTGCTCGGCCTTGGCGGCGAGCGCCTCCTCCCAGCCGGCGGGGCGAAGGAAGTCCATGAGTGGCTCTCTTCATTCGTGATCGGTCGTTCACTGGAGCCCGGGGACGGCCGGAGTCTCGGCTGCTGGTCTTTCCCATGCGTTTTCTCATGCGGATGTTCACTAGTTGTTAACGCTGTGTGGCCCAAGTACACCGGACCGTGCTCCGTCCGGTGCAGTCACCGAAACCATGAAGGAGTTGGCTGGGCTGCTTCCGGGTCTTGTAGATTCGAACAAATGGCGATGCGCCGGACGCTCGCGGAACACTGCTCATCCAGGACGAGAGAAGAGATCGGCGGCGACGAGATGCGGCTGCGCGCACTGCTGGAGACCGACGCGCTGGGCCTGCGGCTGCTCGGCGGCCGGGACGAGCTGGACCGGACCGTACGCGGCGTGATGACCACCGACCTGCGGGACCCGAGCCGCTATCTGTCGGGCGGTGAGCTGGTCCTGACCGGCCTGGCCTGGCGGCGTACGCCCGAGGACTCCGAGCCTTTCGTACGGCTCCTCGCGGGCGCCGGGGTCGCGGGGCTCGCGGCCGGCGAGGCCGAGCTGGGCGCGATCCCGGACGACCTGGTCGGGGCGTGCGCCCAACACCGGCTGCCGCTCTTCGCGGTGAACGAGACCGTGGCGTTCGCGTCGGTCACCGAGTACGTGGTGCGGCAGGTGTCCGGCGAGCGCGCCGGGGACCTGGCCGCCGTCGTGGACCGGCACCGCAGGCTGATGACGTCGGGTCCGGCCGGCGGCGGGCCGGACGTCGTACTGGATCTGCTCGGTACGGACCTCGACATGCGGGCGTGGGTGCTCTCGCCGACCGGGCGGCGGATCGCCGGCGCGGGTGAGCCGCTGTCCGCCGCCGCGGGCGCGGCGCTGGCGGCGGAGCATCTGACGGCGACGCGCGCCGGGCGGCGGGCGCCGCACCGGGTGGCGCTGGGCGGGACGACGTACTCGCTGTTTCCGGTACGCGGTCCGGGCCGCGCCGCGCCGCCCGGCGGTATGGCCGGGGACGTACGGGAGAGCGTCCTGTCCGACTGGCTGCTGGCCGTGGAGGCGGACGCCGGTGAGTGGGGCGCGCCCCGGCTGGATCTGCTCCAGGGCGTCACCCAGCTGATCGCGGTCGAGCGGGACCGGCGGGACGCGGCGCGTACGGTACGGCGCCGGCTCGCCGAGGAGATCCTGGAACTCGTCCGGACAGGCGCCCCGCCCGCCGAGATCGCGGCGCGGCTGCGGGTCGCGGCACCGGTGCTGCTGCCCGGCCGGGCGACGGCCCCGCACTGGCAGATCGTGGTGGCGCGGGTCGACTGGGAGGGCGAGGGCGGCGCGGTGGGGGCGGGGGCGGTCGCCCAGTCACTGCTTGAGGAGATCCTGGTCGATCCGGCGACGGCGGGCATGGAGTCGGGCGACCGGATCGCGGTGGCGCACACGGACGGCGAGGCCATCGCGCTGGTCCCGATGCCGGTGCCCGCCGCCGCCGAGGGCGAGGACGGTACGGATCCGAAGCCGGCGGATTCGGGCCTCCGGGCGGACGTGCTGCTGGCGGCCGTACGCGAACCGCTGGCCGCCGGACTCGCCGACGACGGCCGGCTGACCCTGGGTGTCAGCGCGGCCGTGCACTCGGCGGACGGTCTGCGGGGCGCGCTGGAGGAGGCGCGCCATGCCCGTCGGGTGGCCGCGGCCCGCCCCGGCCGGGTGTGCGCGGCCGGCCACCACGAGCTGGCCTCGCACGTGCTGCTGCTGCCGTTCGTCCCGGACGACGTACGACGCGCGTTCACCGCGCGTCTGCTCGACCCGCTGCGGGACTACGACCGCCGCCACCGCGCCGAGCTGGTCCCGACCCTTGCGGCCTTCCTCGACTGCGACGGCTCCTGGACCCGCTGCGCGGCCCGCCTTCATCTGCACGTGAACACGCTGCGGTACCGGGTGGGGCGCATCGAACAGCTGACGGGCCGCGACCTGTCCCGCCTGGAGGACAAGCTGGACTTCTTCCTGGCGCTCCGGATGAGCTGACGGCGCGGGAGACACGCCGGGCGCCGACGGGACGGAGATCGCGGGTGGGGACCGGGCCGGGCGGCCGGGCCGCGGTTCCGTCACCCCGTGCCATGTTGACCGCCGTCACCCGTGGCGGTCACGACGAGATCCAACTGTTCGGCGCGGACCGGCACGTGGCCGCCCCCGCCGTGAACTCCCCACCACCCGGCGGCGGGTGACTCTCGCTGGTCAGACCGGGTGGCGGCGGTCACGACGAGCCCGTCGGACGGGTCTTGCGGAGGCCCTGACGGAGCGTCGAACGGCCCACTGTCGACCCCTTGTTGACCAAGGCATTGTGAATTTTTTCACCTGACCTATTGGCCCGGCGTGCCGATCCGTGCTGAGATGCGGGAGAACTCAACAGCACAATGGCGCGCTCGGGGAGGGCAATGTGGCGGATACCGCCATGTCTGGTTCCGGATCCACTGCCGGGGACGACCCACTCCAGACCGCGGTATGGCGGTTGCGCTCGCGCGGCTGTTGGACCGACGCCGCCGCGCTGCTCGCACCCCATCCGGGAGCCGCACCCTCCCTCCAGCGCGCGTCACTGCTGGTGGAGCGCTGTCTGTTCACCGGTGAGGGCTGGCCGGAGGCCGAGGACGCCCTCCGGGTCGCGGAGGCCACCGCGCGGTTGGACGACGAACGCGGCGGGGCCGCCAGCGAACGGGGTCACCTCGCGTACGCGGCCACGATCCTCGGCGTGCGCGACCGCGCGGACGAGGCGCGTGCCGCGCTCGGCAGGGCCGCCGCGCTGCTCACGCCGACGGCGCTCGGCCGGCCGCTGCTCGACTTCCGCCGGGGGCTGATCGCCGAACATCTCTCGGACTCCCCGCAGTCGGCCCTCGCCGCCTACCGGCGCGCCCACGCGGGCGCCACGGCGCACGGGCAGACCCTGCTGCTCTCCTTCACCTGGCGCCATCTGGCCGGACTCGCCCTGCGCGAGGGCGAGTTGGCGGAGGCGCGGCACGGCTTCGGCGAGTCGCTGCGGATCCGTGAGGAGCTGGGCTATCTGGTCGGTACGGCTCCGGCGCTCGCCGCGCTGGCCGACGCGGAACCGGAGCCGGAGGCGACGCGGCTGCGGGCGGAGGCGGGGCGGCTGTTCCGGCTGCTGGACGGCGTACCGACATGGCTGGCCGCGCAGCTCGCACCGAGCACCGCCGCCTGAGGCCCTGAGTCGAGGCCCCGAGCCGAGGCCCCGAGCCGAGGCCCCGACGCGACGAAGCCCTGAGCCGCGGTGGCTCAGGGCTTCGGGTGTCTCAGGGCCTCTCGGTGGCTCTCAGGGCCTGCTGATCGAACCGGACGTCGCGGGGCTGGGGTCCCCCACCCCCGGCGCCGCCGACCGGCGCGCCTGCGGACCCGCCTTCCGCAGCAGCCGCTCCAGCGGGTGCTCGACCCACTGGTACGCGATCCCCGCGACGGCCAGGCTGATCACGATCGCCACCAGCCAGAACCCGGCGGTGCCGGCCAGGGACTCCGGGCGGTCGAAGCGGTACAGCAGCGCGCGGATGACGATCTCGTGCACCAGGTACCAGGCGAACGACCAGTGCCCCAGCCGTACCGCCCACGCGCCGCCGAGCCCCGTACGGCCGCCCCGCAGGTCCGCGCTCGCCGCCGCGCACACCAGCAGGGCGAAGATCGGCGCGGAGAGCAACTGGGAGGCGCTGTACGGGCTGTACCAGAGGCTGTCCGGGACGGCCTCGTGCCACGGGACGAGCACCAGATGCCAGAGCGCGACCAGGCCGATCGCGCTCGGCAGCCCGATGGGTGGGCGCCAGCCGCGCTTGACGGCGAGGCCGGCGGCCACCCCGATCACGAACTGGAGCATCCGCGTCGGCGGGAAGTAGTCGAGCAGCCAGACGCGGGTGGAGCCGGTCTCGATCAGCGCGCCGGCGAACCACACAACGACGAGCGCGACGGTCATCGCCGCCGCGACCCAGAAGCGGCCCCGGCCGGACTTCAGCGCCGGCAGCAGCATCAGGAGGGGGAAGATCAGATAGAACCAGGCCTCGTCGCTGAGCGACCAGGCCGCCGGGTTCGCGCCCTTCTGGATGACCGTGTCGGGCACCCACGCGTGCACCATCAGCAGCGTCGCGAGTACGGCCTTCGCCGACACCGCCTTGCCGATGGCGATCCAGACGGCGACGGAGGCCGCCGACGTGACGACGAGCAGGGGCCAGATGCGGGCGAAGCGCCGCCACAGGAAGACCTTGGCGGGTACCCGCTGCCCGTCGTAGGTCCAGGCGAGCACGAAGCCGGACAGGACGAAGAAGAAGGTGACGCCGCTGCGCCCGTACCAGGTCGCCTCGCTGAGGCCGGGGATCTCGCCGACCTGCCGTGACAGGTGGTAGAGAACCACGATCAGCGCGGCCCAGAACCGCAGACCGGTCAGGGACGGCAGCCTGTCCCGGCCGGCGAGACCCGACCGGTCGGCAGTGGCGGTTGGCTGACGAGCACTGCTGGCGCGCATGACGTCCCGTGGTGTGGGTGACCGGAAGATGAAGAGTGAGTGACGCTACCCGTACACGCGCGCGATACCAAAGCCGGGGAGGCGTGCCCGGAGCGGCGGCGAGCGGGTCAGCCCGCGCCGCCCCTGAAGTGCTCCCGTACGAGCGAGCGCACGACCGGCAGATCTCCCGCGATCAGCGCGTCCAGCAGGGCGGAGTGCTCGGCGGCGTCCGCGACGAGCGCGGCCCTGATCGTCCTCGGCGCGCCGGCGCGCGGCCACTGCGCGCGGCGGTGCAGGTCGTCGGCGACCATGACCAGCTGCCGGTTGCCGGAGAGGCCGAGGAGGGCGCCGTGGAAGGCGCGGTCGTGGTCGGCGTAGGCGGCGAGATCGCCGCCCGCCGCCGCCGTGACGGTCGCCTCGGCCAGCGGGCGCAGTTCCGCCCAGCGCTCGGCGGTGACGGTACGGGCCAGCCCGAGCATCACCGGGACCTCGATCAGCGCGCGCACCTCGGCCAGCTCGGCGAGGTCGCGGGCGGTGCGCTCGGCGACCCGGAAACCGCGGTTGGGCACGACCTCGACGGCGCCTTCGAGTACGAGCCGCTGCATGGCCTCGCGCACGGGGGTCGCCGACACTCCGAAACGCTCGCCGAGTGCGGGGCCGGAGTAGACCTCGCCGGGCACCAGCTCGCCGCTGACGAGGGCGGCACGGAGCGCGTCGAGGATCTGACCGCGCACCGAGTGACGACGCACCGTACGGCGTGCGCCCGGCTCGGACGCTGTCTCTTATACACA